>CALRMF020000025.1:0-17117 GCA_943369035.1 Curvibacter sp. AEP1-3 | reverse complement strand
TGGCCCGGCTGCACCGCCACATCGACCAGCAGGCCCGGCATGGGAGACAGCACGTAGCGGCTCATGTCGGGTGGCGCCTTGAAGGGCATGAGCCGGTGCAGTTCGGCCATGCGCTGCGACACCACCAGCGCCTCGATGCGTGTGCCGTTGTGCTGCAGGCGCAGCGCCAGCGGGTTCTTGAGCGTGCCGCGCTCGACCTGAGCAGTGAAGGCCTGGCCGTTCACGGTGCCGCTGATGCAGATGTCGTTCAGCCGCGAGTTGCTACAGATTTCATAGCTGCTCTCGCCGATGCGGACAGTTGCCGTGCCGGTTGCACCCACAAACTCGTCCACATGCACCGGGGTATAGCCATGCTGACCGTCGGCGTTGAGGGTGATCACCACATAGTCCTTGCCGGCGTTCACGGCGTAGCCCGGCAGCTGGCCGCTGATGGTCGTTGCGCGCTCGCGCGACTTGCGGCGTACGAAGGCCGCCAGCGCGATCAGGAAGTCCGGGTCCTCGTGCGGCACGTCCTCGGCGGCAAAGCCCTTGCCGTAGTGCTCGGCAATGAAACCGGTGTTGAACTCGCCGCTCACGAACTTGGGGTGCGCCAGCAGCGCGGCCTGGAACGGGATGTTGGAACTGATGCCGCGAATGACGAAACCGTTGAGGGCCTCGCGCATCTTGGCAATCGCGTCCATGCGGTCGGTGCCGTGCACGATGAGCTTGGCGATCATCGAGTCGTAGTACATCGGGATCTCGCCGCCGTCCTGCACGCCGGTGTCCACCCGAACGCCGAACAGATGCCCGGTGTCGGCCTGCCACATGCTCTGCGCCGGCGGCGCGAAGCGCACCAGGCGGCCGGTGCTCGGGAGGAAGTTGCGGAACGGGTCCTCGGCGTTGATGCGGCATTCGATGGCCCAGCCGTTGCGCTTCACATCCTTCTGCGTCAGCGGCAGCTTCTCGCCCGCAGCGACACGGATCATCAGCTCCACCAGGTCCAGGCCGGTGATGCACTCGGTCACCGGGTGCTCCACCTGCAGGCGGGTGTTCATCTCCAGGAAGTAGAAGTCCTGGTCCTTGCCGACCACGAACTCCACCGTCCCGGCGCTCTGGTACTTCACGGCCTTGGCCAGCGCCACGGCCTGCTCGCCCATGGCCTTGCGGGTGGCCTCGCTGATGAAGGGGCTGGGCGCCTCCTCGATCACCTTCTGGTGCCGGCGCTGGATCGAACACTCGCGCTCGTTCAGGTAGATCACGTTGCCATGCGCGTCACCCAGCACCTGGATCTCGATATGGCGCGGCTCCTGCACGAACTTTTCCATGAAGACGCGGTCGTCGCCGAAGCTGTTGCGCGCCTCGTTGCGGCAGGAGCTGAAGCCATCGAAGCACTCCTTGTCGTTGAAGGCCACGCGCAGGCCCTTGCCGCCTCCGCCGGCGCTGGCCTTGATCATCACCGGGTAGCCGATCTTCTTGGCGATTTCGACCGCCTCCTCGGGCGACTGGATCGGCTCGTTGTGACCCGGAATCGTGCTGACCTTGGCCTCGTTGGCCAGCTTCTTGGAGGCGATCTTGTCGCCCATGGCGGCGATGGAATAGTGCTTGGGACCGATGAAGGTGATGCCCTCCTCCTCCACACGCTTGGCGAAGTCCTCGTTCTCCGACAGGAAGCCGTAACCGGGATGAATGGCCTCGGCGCCCGTCTGCTTGGCCGCGGCAATGATCTTGTCCGCCACCAGGTAGGACTCACGGCTCGGCGCCGGGCCGAGCAACACGGCCTCGTCAGCAAGCAGCACGTGGCGCGCATCCCGGTCGGCCTCCGAATACACCGCCACGGTGGCGATGCCCATCTTTTTTGCAGTCGCAATCACGCGGCAGGCGATCTCGCCGCGGTTGGCAATCAGAATCTTCTTGAACATGTTCTTCTCTCCTCGGGCCATCAGAGCGGGATGTTCCCGTGCTTGCGCCAGGGGTTCTCAAGTTTTTTGTCTTTCAGCATCACCAGCGAGCGGCAGATGCGCTTGCGCGTCTCGTGCGGCAGGATCACGTCGTCGATGAAACCGCGCGCACCGGCCACAAACGGGTTGGCAAAGCGCGCCTTGTACTCGGCTTCCTTGGCGGCCAGCTTGGCCGGGTCGCCCTTGTCCTCGCGGAAGATGATCTCCACCGCGCCCTTGGCGCCCATCACCGCAATCTCGGCATTGGGCCAGGCGAAGTTGACATCACCACGCAGGTGCTTGGAGGCCATCACGTCGTAGGCGCCGCCGTAGGCCTTGCGCGTGATCACCGTGATCTTCGGCACGGTGCATTCGGCATAGGCGTAGAGCAGCTTGGCGCCGTGCTTGATGATGCCGCCGTATTCCTGGGAAGTGCCGGGCATGAAGCCGGGCACATCAACGAAGGTGACGACCGGAATGTTGAAGGCGTCGCAGAAGCGCACGAAGCGCGCGGCCTTGATGGAGCTCTTGATGTCGAGGCAGCCGGCCAGCACCAGCGGCTGGTTGGCCACGATGCCCACCGTCTGGCCGTCCATGCGGGCAAAGCCGACGATGATGTTCTTGGCGTACTCGGGCTGGATCTCGAAGAAGTCGCCATCGTCGACTGTCTTGAGGATCAGCTCCTTCATGTCGTAGGGCTTGTTCGGGTTGTCCGGCACCAGCGTGTCCAGGCTCAACTCCATGCGGTCGCTCGGGTCGCCGCTCTTGCGCACCGGCGCCTTTTCGCGGTTGTTGAGCGGCAGGTAGTTGTAGAGCCGGCGCAGCATCAGCAGCGCCTCCACGTCGTTCTCGAACGCCAGGTCGGCCACGCCGCTCTTGGTGGTGTGGGTGATGGCGCCGCCCAGCTCCTCGGCCGTCACTTCCTCGTGCGTCACGGTCTTCACCACCTCGGGGCCGGTGACGAACATGTAGGAGCTGTCCTTCACCATGAAGATGAAGTCGGTCATGGCCGGGCTGTACACCGCGCCACCGGCCGAGGGGCCCATGATCAGGCTGATCTGCGGAATGACGCCGGAGGCCAGCACGTTCTTCTGGAACACGTCGGCATAACCACCCAGCGAAGCCACGCCTTCCTGGATACGCGCACCGCCCGAGTCGTTGAGGCCGATCACCGGCGCACCGACCTTCATGGCCTGATCCATGATCTTGCAGATTTTCTCGGCGTGCGCCTCAGAGAGCGCACCACCGAACACCGTGAAGTCCTGGCTGAAGACGAACACCAGCCGGCCGTTGATCATGCCGTAGCCGGTGACGACGCCGTCACCCGGGATCTTGTTGTCCTGCATGCCGAAGTCGGTGCAGCGGTGCTCGACGAACATGTCCCATTCTTCAAAGGTACCTTCGTCCAGCAGCACCTCCAGGCGTTCGCGCGCCGTCAGCTTGCCCTTGGCATGCTGCGCGGCGATGCGTTTCTCGCCGCCGCCCAGGCGCGCCGCAGCGCGCTTCTTTTCAAGTTGTTCCAGGATGTCGTGCATGGTTCGTCCTTCTTGTCAACCGGTTGCTACACTTTCAATAGCTGTTCACGCCCGTCCTTCAAAGGCGTGCAGCAGATTTCTTGCGGCGGTGGAAGCGGCCAGCCGGCCGCCGGCCACCTCGGCGCTGAGTTTCGGCAGCAGCTCGCGCACCTGCGCATGCCCGCGGAAGGCTTGTCGCAGACCAGCCTCGATGCGCTCCCACATCCAGGCCAGCGCCTGCTGCTCACGCCGCGCCGCCAGCCGGCCGCTGGCGGTCTGCAGCGCGCGGAACTCCGTCACCGCGGCCCAGAAGGCATCCACGCCCTGCCCCAGCAGGGCGCTGAGCTGGATCACCCTCGGGTGCCAGATTTTTTCGTCATGATGCGCGTGCTCGGGGTTGCCATGCAAGCCCAGCAGCCGCAAGGACGAGGTGATCTGTGCCTGCGCCCTGGTAGCCGCAGCGCTGTCAAGGTCGGCCTTGTTGATCACCACCAGGTCGGCCAGCTCCATCACGCCCTTCTTGATCGCCTGCAGGTCGTCGCCGGCATTCGGCAGTTGCAGCAGGCAGAACATGTCGGTCATGTTGGCCACCGCCGTCTCGCTCTGGCCCACGCCCACGGTCTCGACGATCACGATGTCATAGCCCGCGGCCTCGCAGACCAGCATGGCCTCGCGCGTCTTCTCGGCCACGCCGCCCAGCGTGCCACTGCTCGGGCTGGGCCGGATGTAGGCCTTGTCGTGCACGGAGAGTTTTTCCATGCGCGTCTTGTCGCCCAGGATGGAGCCGCCGGAGACACTGGAGGACGGATCGACCGCCAGCACCGCCACGCGATGCCCGTGCGCTATCAGGTAGAGCCCCAGCGCCTCGATGAAGGTGGATTTGCCCACACCGGGCACGCCGCTGATGCCGAGGCGGAACGCACCGCCGGTGTGCGGCAGCAGTGCTGTCAACAGCTCGTCGCCCTGCGCGCGGTGGTCGGCGCGGGTGGATTCCAGCAGCGTGATCGCCTTGGCCATGGCACGGCGCTGCTGGGCGGGGTTGCCCTGCAGAATGCCGTCCAGGAGAGGCGGATGCGCCACCGTCAGGCCTTGTTGGCAAGTTTGATCTGTTCCAGCACGTCCTTGGCGCTGGCCGGGATCGGTGTGCCGGGACCGTAGATGCCCTTGACGCCGGCCTCGTACAGGAAGTCGTAGTCCTGGCGCGGGATCACACCGCCGACGAAGACGATGATGTCGTCCGCGCCCTGCTTCTTCAGTTCGGCAATGATGGCCGGCACCAGGGTCTTGTGGCCGGCGGCCAGGGTGGAGACGCCGACGGCATGCACGTCGTTCTCGATCGCCTGGCGTGCGCATTCCTCGGGCGTCTGGAACAGCGGCCCCATGTCGACGTCGAAACCGAGGTCGGCATAGGCCGTGGCCACCACCTTGGCGCCGCGGTCATGGCCGTCCTGGCCGAGCTTGGCGATCATCACGCGCGGCCGGCGACCATGGGCTTCGGCGAACTGGGAGATTTCAGTCTTCAGTTTTTCCCAGCCCTCGGCCGAGTCATAGGCAGCTGCGTACACACCGGTCACCTTTTGCGTATCGGCGCGATGGCGCCCAAAAACCTTCTCCAGCGCATCGGACACCTCGCCCACCGTGGCGCGCAGGCGGATGGCCTTGATGCTCAGGTCGAGCAGGTTGCCCTGGCCGCTCTCGGCGGCCGCGGTCAACGCGTCGAGCGCCGCCTGCACCGCCTTGGCATCTCGGCTGGCCTTGATGGCCTTCAGGCGCGCAATCTGGCCCTCGCGCACCTTGACGTTGTCCACCTCGAGGATGTCGATCGGGTCTTCCTTCGCCAGTTTGTACTTGTTGACGCCGACGATCACGTCCTTGCCTGAGTCGATGCGCGCCTGCTTCTCGGCCGCGGCGGCTTCGATCTTGAGCTTGGCCCAACCCGAATCCACGGCCTTGGTCATGCCGCCCATGGCGTCGACCTCCTCGATGATCTTCCAGGCCGCATCGGCCATGTCCTGCGTCAGCTTCTCCATCATGTAGCTGCCGGCCCAGGGGTCGATCACGTTGGTGATGTGGGTCTCTTCCTGAATGATCAGCTGGGTGTTGCGCGCAATCCGGGCCGAAAACTCGGTGGGCAGTGCAATTGCCTCGTCGAAGCTGTTGGTGTGCAGGCTCTGCGTGCCGCCGAACACCGCGGCCATGGCCTCGATGGTAGTGCGCACGATGTTGTTGTACGGATCCTGCTCGGTGAGCGACCAGCCCGAGGTCTGGCTGTGGGTGCGCAGCATCAGACTCTTGGGGTTCTTGGCGTTGAAGCCCTTCATGATGCGGCACCAGAGCAGGCGCGCGGCGCGCATCTTGGCGATTTCCAGGTAGAAGTTCATGCCCACCGCCCAGAAGAAGGACAGGCGGCCCGCGAAGTCATCCACGTCCATGCCCTTGGCAATGGCGGTCTTCACATACTCCTTGCCATCGGCCAGAGTGAAGGCCATCTCCAGCGCCTGGTTGGCGCCGGCTTCCTGCATGTGGTAGCCCGAGATCGAGATCGAGTTGAACTTGGGCATGTTCTTGCTCGTGTACTCGATGATGTCGCCGATGATGCGCATGCTCGGCTCGGGCGGGTAGATATAGGTGTTGCGGACCATGAACTCCTTGAGGATGTCGTTCTGGATGGTGCCGCTCAACTGGTCCTGCTTGACGCCCTGCTCTTCCGCCGCCACCACGTAGCCGGCCAGCACCGGCAGCACGGCGCCGTTCATCGTCATGGACACACTCACCTTGTCCAACGGGATCTCGTTGAACAGGACCTTCATGTCCTCCACAGAATCGATGGCCACGCCGGCCTTGCCGACGTCACCGGTGACGCGCGGATGGTCACTGTCGTAACCGCGGTGGGTGGCTAGGTCAAAGGCCACACTCACGCCCTGGCCACCGGCGGCCAGCGCCTTGCGGTAGAACGCGTTTGACTCTTCGGCGGTGGAAAAGCCCGCGTACTGGCGGATGGTCCAGGGCCGCACGGCGTACATGGTGGCCTGCGGGCCGCGAAGATAAGGCTCGAAACCCGGCAGGGTGTCAGCATGCGGCAGGCCCTGGGTGTCGGCCGCGGTGTAGAGCGGCTTGACGGTGATGCCGTCGGGTGTGACCCAGTTCAGGGCGTCGACGTTGCCACCGGGGGCGGATTTGGTGGCGGCCTTGTGCCAAGCCTCGAGGCTGGCGCTCTGGAATTCGGGGTTTTTCGAGCTCATAGGTCACTGCGGGACGCCAGCAGGCGCCCTGGGTTGGGGTGCGGCGAGTTTACATCATTCATAATTATTGATGCAAAATATTCTGCAAAGCTTACAATCCACGCCATGTCTGCAGTCTCCCTCTCTCCCCGCGCACTTTACGAGGAAGTGGCCGAACTCCTGCGCCAGCGCATTTTCAGCCGCGAACTGGAGCCCGGCAGCTGGATCGACGAGCTGAAGATCGCCGAGGACTACGGCATCAGCCGCACGCCACTGCGCGAAGCACTCAAGGTGCTCGCCGCCGAGGGCCTGGTGACCATGAAGGTGCGCCGTGGCGCCTACGTCACCGAGGTCAACGAGAAAGACATGGCCGACGTCTACCACCTGCTCGGCCTGCTGGAAAGCGATGCTGCCGGCGTGGTGGCCGCACGCGCCACGCCGGAGCAGCTGGCCGAGCTGCAGGCCCTGCACGACGAGCTGGAAGTCGCTGCCCGCGGCGAACCGGACCGCGAACGCTTCTTCGCCATCAACGAGCGCTTCCACATGCGCCTGCTGGAGATCGCCGACAACCGCTGGCGCAACCAGATGGTGGCCGACCTGCGCAAGGTCATGAAGCTCAACCGTCACCACTCGCTGTTCAAGTCCGGTCGCATCGAGGAATCGCTGGCCGAGCATCGCGCCGTCATGGCAGCGCTGCAGGCGCAGGACCCCGTCGGTGCGACCCAGACCATGCTGACGCACTTTCGCAACGGCCTGGAAGCTGCGGTCTAGGCAAGTCCGCTGCGCTGACTAGAATGAACTCACAGCGTGTCTGGGAGCTGTGCAGCCGCGACCCGACGCCGCCGATTCATTCATAAAAAAAGTCGCCTGACCGACATGCCCGGGACACGCCAAGCTCCACCTGCCGAGGCACCGCCTGGCACTTCCATGCAGCAGACGCTGCTGGAGTACCAGGCCATTCTGGCCAATGCCTCCATCGGCATCATGTTCACACGTGATCGCAAGGTGCTGCACTGCAACCCGAAGTTCTCCGAGATCTTTGGCTGGCCGCATGGTGAACTGGTCGGCCAGCCCGGCTCGGTGTTCTACCAGTCCGACAAGGACTACGCCGAAATCGGCCGCATCGCCACCCCTCTGCTGTCCAGCGGCGGCATGCTGGACCACGACCTGCCGATGCGACGCAAGGACGGCAGCGCGATCCACTGCCATATGCGGGCCAAGGCCATCAACCCGCAGAACACCGCCGAAGGCACGATCTGGATCATCGAGGACATCAGCGAACGCAAGCGCGCCGAGTCTCGGCTGCAGGAACTGCTGTACAAGCAGCAGGCCATCCTGGAATACGCCTCGCTGGGCATCATGTTCACCAGCAACGGCAAGATCGTGCACTGCAATCCGCGCTTCGAAACCATGCTGGGCTGGCCCGTCGGCGCGCTGGAAGGACAGATGGCCGAGGTGTTCTTCCACAGCCAACAGGACTACGTCTACTTCGGCCAGCTGGTCGGTCCACGCCTCGCACAGGGCGAGCTGGTGGACATCAACTGGGAAAACAGGCGCCGTGACGGCTCAACGGTCTGGTGCCGCCACCTGGCCAAGGCACTGCCCACCACCGACGGCAGTCAGAGCACGATCTGGATCACCGAGGACATCAGCGACCGGCGTGCCGCCGAACAGGCCTTGGCCGCTGCCCACCGGGAGCTGGAGCAACGCGTGCAGGAGCGCACCGAGGAACTGGCCCGCTCCAATGCGCGCCTGCAGCAGGAAGTGAGCGAGCGCAAGGAGATCGAGCAGCACCTGCGCGCCAGCGAGGCCCGTTTCCGCGACCTCACGACCTTGTCGTCCGACTGGTACTGGGAGCAGGATGTCAACTTCAGGTTCTTGGCGGTTACCGGTGGCCTATCCACGCCCTACCTAGATAACGACCGGACGATGGGCAAAGCCCGCTGGGAACTCCCGGTCTCCGGTGTCTCGGAAGCCCTGTGGCAGGAGCACCGGGCCCAGCTGGAGGCCCATCTGCCCTTCAAGGATTTTGTCTACCAGATCCTGTCACCCACCACCGGCGATCTGCGCTGGTTTTCCATCAGCGGCAAACCCATCTTCGAGCATGGCGAATTCCGCGGCTACCGCGGCATCGGTAGCGACATCACCGAACGCAAGCGCAGCGAGCACCAGATCGAGTTTCTGGCCTACCACGACCCGCTGACCGGCCTGCCCAACCGCGTGCTGCTGGAAGACCGGCTGCAACAGGCCATGGCCCACGCCGATCGCAACCGCACGCAACTGGCGATGCTGTTCATGGACCTGGACAACTTCAAGCAGATCAACGACTCGCTGGGCCACGCCGCCGGCGACTGCCTGTTGCAGGAGGTGGCCTCCCGGCTGGGCGACTGCGTGCGCGAAACCGACACCGTCAGCCGCCAGGGCGGCGACGAGTTCATCCTGCTGCTCACCGACCTGCAGGAGGCCGACGGCTGCCTGGCGGCACTGAGCAAGATCATGAACCGGCTGCAGGACCCGTTCATGGTCGACGACAACGAGCTGTCGACCTCGGTCTCGATTGGCGTGGCCACCTACCCGGCCGATGGCACCGATTTTGAAACCCTGCGCAAGAAGGCCGACATGGCCATGTACCGCGCCAAGGAGGCCGGGCGCAACACCTACCGCTTCTTCGACGAAGCGATGAACAGCGAAGCCGTCGAACATCTGGTGATCCGCAACGGCCTGCGTCGCGCGTTGGAGCGCAACGAACTGCGCCTGCACTACCAGCCGCAGATCGACCTCGCCAGTGGCCGCGTCATCGGCGCCGAAGCACTGCTGCGCTGGCAGCACCCTGAACTCGGCCTGGTGCCGCCGGGGCGCTTCATCCACATTGCCGAGGAGAGCGGCATGATCGTGCCGATCGGCGAGTGGGTGTTGTACACGGCCTGCCGCCAGGCCGTGGCCTGGCAGCGCGCCGGCCTGCCACCGCTGCTGGTGGCGGTCAACCTGTCGGCGGTGCAGTTCCGCCGCGGCAACGTGGAGCAGAGCGTGACGCAGGCGCTGACGCAATCCGGGCTCGACCCGGCCCTGCTGGAACTGGAGCTGACCGAATCCATCCTGATCCAGAACGTCGAGCAGGTGCTGGCCACCGTCAAGGCGCTCAAGCGCCTGGGGGTCAAGCTGGCGATCGACGATTTCGGCACTGGCTACTCCAGCCTGTCGTACCTGAAGCGCTTCGACATCGACAAACTCAAGATCGACCAGAGCTTCATCCGTGACCTGGCCACCGACCCGGACGACGCCGCCATCGTTCATGCCGTGGTGCAGATGGCGCACAGCCTCAATCTCAAGGCCATCGCCGAAGGCGTGGAACATGCCGCCATGCTGCGGCAGCTGCGCGAGTTCGGGTGCGACGAGGCCCAGGGCTACTACTTCGCGCGGCCGATGCCGGCGGACGATTTCGCCCAGTTCCTGGCTGGCCAGACCAACCCGCCGCAGCCGGGTTGAACGGCCAGCCGCCGGGATGGCCGGCAGCCAAACCGTTATGATTCGCGGTTTATCGAACGACCGTTCTTTTTTTATAGCTTTTCCGGTCCCTGATCTGCCTGCCCGGCGCCTTTGCTGGCCGCCGCTCCACACCTGTCAGCCCCTGCCTGCCCGATGCATCCCGTTCGCCCCGACCTTGCCGCCGTCCAGACCCTGCCCGAACTGCTCGCCTTTCGCGTCGCCGCCACCCCTCAGGGCGAGGCCTACCGTGAATTCCAACCTGCCGGCGAACGCTGGCTCAGCCTGAGCTGGCGTGACGTCACCCTGCGGGTACGCGTCTGGCAGCAGGCGCTGGCCGCCAGCGGCCTGACCCACGGCGAGCGCGTGGCCATCCTGCTGCCCAATGGGCTGAATGCCATGAGCATCGACCAGGCCACCCTGGCCCAGGGCGGCGTGCCGGTGCCGATGCACGCCATCGACAACCCGGGCAGCATTGCCTACATCCTGGCCGACTGCGAGGCCGCCTTGCTGGTGGTGTCGCGGGCTGAGCAATGGGAGGCCATCCGCTCGGTAGGCACGCCCCTGCCCGCGCTGCGCGCCGTGGTGGTGGTGGAGGCCGACTCGCTCGGCAACGGCGCGGCAGTTGGTGACACACTGGTGCTGACGCTGCGCGACTGGCTGGCACGCGGTCAGGCCCACACCACCTTGCCGGCCGGCCCGGGTCCCGACGATCTGGCGGCCATCGTCTACACCTCGGGCACCACCGGCAAACCCAAGGGCGTGATGCTCACGCACCGTAACGTGGTGGCCAATGTGCAGGCCGTGATGGCGCGCGTGACGCCGACCGAGCAGGACATCTTCCTGTCCTTCCTGCCGCTGTCGCACACCTTCGAGCGCACCGCCGGCTATTACCTGCCGAGTGCCGCCGGCAGCTGCGTGGCCTATGCCCGCTCGGTGCCGCAGCTGGCCGAAGACCTGAAGACCGTCCGGCCCACGGTGCTGATCTCGGTGCCGCGCATCTACGAGCGCGTGCACGCCAAGCTGCTGGAGCGGCTTGCCGAGTCCCCCTTCAAGATGCGCCTGTTCGAAGCGGCACAGGCCGTGGGTTGGCGGCGCTTCCGCGCCGGCCAGGGCCTGCTGCCGCCGCGGCCGGAAGAGGCGCGCGCCGTCGGCCTGTGGCGCTTCCTGCCCTGGGCGCTGCTCAAGCGCCTGGTGGCCGAACCGCTGCTGGCGCAGTTCGGCGGCCAGGTGCGCGTGGCGGTCAGCGGCGGCGCACCGCTGTCGCCCACCATCGCGCGCTGCTTCCTAGGCCTGGGGCTGCCACTGGTGCAGGGCTATGGCATGACCGAGACCTCGCCCGTGGTGGCAGTGAACGCCTTGAGCGACAACGAACCCGCCAGCGTGGGCCGGGCCCTGCCGGGCGTGGAGGTGCGCATCGGTGACAACCGTGAACTGCAGGTGCGCGCGCCCAGCGTCATGCAAGGCTACTGGAAGCGCCCCGAGGACACGGCGCGCATCTTTACCGCCGACGGCTGGCTGTGCACCGGCGACCAGGCCGAGCTGCGCGACGGCCGCATCCACATCCAGGGCCGCATCAAGGAGATCATCGTCACCTCCACCGGCGAGAAGGTACCGCCGGGCGATCTGGAGCTGGCCATCACCGCCGACCCGCTGTTCGAGCAGGTGTTCGTGGTGGGCGAGCAGCGCCCCTTTATCGCCTGCGTGGCGGTGCTGCAGCGCGAGGAATGGCAGCGCTTGGCATACAGCTTGGGCCTCGATCCGCAGAATCCCGCCAACCTGGCCGACCCGGCTGCGTTACAGGCCGCGCAGGCCCGCATCGAGCGCGCCGCCGCCAGCTTTGCGCGCTACGCCGTGCCGCGCGCGCTGCATCTGACGCTGGAGCCGTGGACGATCGAGAACACCTTCATGACGCCCACGCTCAAGCTCAAGCGCAACAACCTCATGAACCACTTCGCCGAGCAGATCGAGGCGATGTACCAGAAGTCCGGCGGCGCACGCTGAACGCTATCAAATCAGTAGCAGCCAGCGATCACCCGGTCTGGGCCAAATGCCCATTTGAATCAGAAACCAGCGGCGCGGCTCAGGCCGCCTGCGGCATGGTGCCATGCGCCTGCGCCAGCACCGCGCGCGGATCGAGCGGTTTGAGCTTGTGGTCGCTCCAGACCTGGCGCCAGCGCCGCGCCCCCGGCAGGCCGTGGCGCAGGCCCAGCATGTGGCGCGCAATCGCGTACCAGGGCGCACCGTCCTCGGCCGCGGCGCGCTGCATGTAATCCACCATCTGCGCTTCCACTGCTTCGCGCGTCAGTGTCGACGGCGCACCGCCGTAGTAGCGCTCGTCCCAGGACGTCAGCCACCAGGGGTTGTGGTAGGCCTCACGGCCGATCATCACCCCGTCCAAGTGCTGCAACTGCTCGGCCACCTGGGCGTCGGAGGTGATGCCGCCGTTGAGCACGATGGTGAGCTGCGGAAACTCGCGCTTGAGCTGGTGCACGATTTCGTAACGCAGTGGCGGGATGTCGCGGTTCTCCTTCGGGCTCAGTCCCTGAAGCCAGGCATTGCGCGCATGGACGATGAACACGTGACAGCCGGCCTCGGCCACGGTACCCACGAAGTCGCGCACAAAGCCGTAGCTCTCCACGCGGTCAATCCCGATGCGGTGCTTGACCGTGACTGGCACCGACACCACATCCACCATGGCCTTGACGCAGTCGGCCACGAGCGACGGCTCGGCCATCAGGCAGGCGCCGAAAGCACCGCGCTGCACGCGTTCACTCGGGCAACCGCAGTTGAGGTTGACCTCGTCATAGCCCCACTGCTCACCTAGCCGGGCACACTGCGCCAGGTCGGCTGGCTCGCTGCCCCCCAGTTGCAGCGCCACCGGATGCTCCTCGGCATTGAAGCGCAGGTGTCGCGTCACGTCGCCATGCAGCAGCGCGCCGGTGGTCACCATCTCGGTGTACAGCAGGGCGTTGTGGCTCAGCAGGCGGTGGAAATAGCGGCAATGGCGGTCGGTCCAGTCGAGCATGGGGGCGACCGACAGGCGCCATCGCTCGGGCGCGACAGGCTTCTTCAAAGACATGGACCGGATTATCCCAGCCCGGCGCCGTCAGGTGGCGTCGGCCGCCACCACGCGGTTGCGGCCGCCCTCCTTGGCCTGGTAGAGCGCCCGGTCGGCGTGCTCGACCACCGAGATGCTTTCCCGCACCGAGCGGCAGGCCGCCACGCCCAGGCTGATGGTGATCGGGCGCTGCGCCCAGGCGTGTGCCTCGACCTCGCTGCGGATGCGCTCGGCCATGGCCACGGCCTGCGCCAGCTCACAGTCGGGCAGGATGATGGCGAACTCTTCGCCGCCATAGCGGGCCACATGGTCGTAGGGTCTCACCTGGGCCTGCAGGATGTCGGCCACCTGGCGCAGCGCCTCGTCGCCGCTGACATGGCCGAACTCATCGTTGTAGGGTTTGAACTGGTCGATATCGAGCAGGATCAGCGCCACGCTGGAGCGAACCCGCTCGACACGGGCCGCCTCCTCGGCCAGCAGGCGGTCGAAGGCACGGCGATTCTTCAGACCGGTCAGCGCGTCGGTCAGGCTCTGCTCGGCCAACTCCTGGTTGGCCAGGTCCAGCCGGCGCTGTGTGGCTTCGAGCTGCTGCTGCCGCTCGCGCAGCGCCTGGTTCAGGGACTCCAGTTCGGCAAGCGCCCGGCGCAACTCCAGCAGGCGCACTGCCTGCCGGGCCAGGGCCTTGAGCGCCTGCGCCATGGCCGGCGTCAGCCGGCGCGGCACCTGGTCGATGATGCACAGCGTGCCGAGCGCTGCGCCCGCGGGCGTCACCAGAGGGGCACCGGCATAGAAGCGGATGCCGCCTTCCGCTGTCACCAGCGGATTGGCGGCAAAGCGTGGGTCTTGCGTGGCATCCGGCACTTCCATGATGTCATCGGGCCGCAGGATGGCGTGCGCGCAGAAGGCGTGCTCGCGCGGGGTCTGTGGCACCTCCATGCCGATTCGCGCCTTGAACCACTGGCGCTGGTCGTCGATCAGGGAGATGAGTGCCACCGGCACGCCACACACCTGCGCGGCCAGCTGGACCAGGTCGTTGTACGCCTCTTCGGGTGGCGTATCCAGCACCGAATAGGACGCCAAGGCCCGCAGGCGGGCGTCTTCGTCAGTCGGAAGAGGCGCCCGGATGCCGCATGCGGGACGGATTTGCATGGGGCCATGATAGCGCCCCACCCCATCCCCTCACCCCCCGGGGGTCACGCACCAGGGCGCGGTGTTGTGCACCAGGCCCATCCACAGCGCCCAGGCCGAGCTGGCGGCGAGCGCCAGACCGGCCAGGCGCACCCCCCAATCTCCCGCCCCGGGCTGGCCGCGCAAGCGCAGCCAGAGCCAAGGGCCGGCCATCAGCGACACGCTGGTGCCGGCGGCGAACAGCGCCATGACGGCCGCGCCTTCCAGCGGATGACTGGTCATCGCAGCCACCAACAGGGCCGAATACAGCAGGCCGCAAGGCAGCAAGGCCCACAACACGCCGATCAGCAGCGGCGCGCCATGGCCCCGCCCGGTGGCCAGCCGCCTCGCTGCGGCCCAGAGCTTGCGACCTGCGCTTTCGAGCCAGACCGGCTGCTGCGCCTTCCACAACAGCAGCAGGCCGAGCAGCAGAGCCGCCACATGGAACAGGCTCCAGACCGGGCGCAGGGCCGCGGACTGGACGGTCAGCCAGCCCAGGCCCTGGATGGACGCTGCCGCCAGACCACCGAGGATGGCGTAGCCGATGATGCGCCCCAGCTGAAAGGTCCACATGGCCGATTGCTTGTGCGCACCGGCGGCCTGGCCGATGCCGGCGCAGGCGGCACCGCACATCGCGATGCAATGAGGGCCACCGGCCAGCCCCATGAGCACGGCCGTCACGGCCAGGGAAGTCTGCATGCGCCGGAGTGTAGAGGGCCGCGAGAGCCCCTAGATGATCTTGGAGAAACGGGCGCGGTTGCGATCGGCCTGCAGATAGCGGTCGAACACCATGGCCACGGCCCGCACGAAGAACCAGCCGTTGGCCGTCACCTGGATGCCGCTGTCGTCCACCGTGACCAGCCCCTGCTCCGCCAGGTTCTGGATCGCCTCCATCTCGGGGCCGAAGTAGCTCTGGAAGTCGATCAGGTAGGCCAGGTTGATGGACTCGAACAGTACCTGCCCCTGGCACATCAGGGCCATGATGACGGCGCGACGCACCAAGTCGTCGCGCGAGAGCGCCAGACCGCGCACCACGGCGAAGCGGCCACGGTCGATGGCGTCGTAGTACTCCTCCAGCGTCTTGGCGTTCTGGCTGTAGGTGGCACCGATGCGGCCAATGGACGACACGCCCAGGCCGATCAGGTCGCAGTCGGGCTGCGTGCTGTAGCCCTGGAAATTCCGGTGCAGCCGTCCCTGGCGCTTGGCCACGGCCAAGGCGTCATTGGGCAAGGCGAAGTGGTCCATGCCGACATAGACGTAGCCGGCACCCATGAAACTGGCCAGGGCGTCGGACAGCATGCTGACCTTGGCAGCCGCCCCCGGCAGTTCGGCCGCAGCAATGCGGCGCTGCGGCTTGAAGCGCTCCGGCAGGTGGGCATAGGCATACAGGGCGATGCGGTCGGGCCGCAGCTCGCAGACCTGACGCAGCGTGCGGTCAAAGGACTCCGGCGTCTGCTGCGGCAAGCCGTAGATCAAGTCGACATTGACCGACTCGAAGCCGCGGTCACGTGCGGCCTGCACCAGCGCAAAGACCTGCTCGGCCGGCTGCACGCGATGCACCGCCTTCTGCACTGCCGGATCGAAGTCCTGCACGCCAAAGCTCAGGCGGTTGAAGCCGAGCTCGGCCAGGGTGTCGAGCCGCTGCACGTCGATGGTACGGGGATCGACCTCGATCGAGTACTCGCCGCCGGGCGTGAGGTTGAAACTGCGCCGCAGCATGGCCATCAACTCGCGCAATTCGGCGTCGCTGAGGAAGGTCGGCGAGCCGCCACCCAGATGCAGTTGCGACACGCTCTGGCCCAGCCCGAGCTGCGCGGTGTGCAGGTCGACCTCGCGCCCCAGGTAACGCAGGTACTCGGCCGCACGGTCATGGTGCTTGGTGATGATCTTGTTGCAGGCGCAGTAGTAGCACAGCGACTCGCAGAACGGGATGTGCACGTACAGCGACAGTGGCAAGACCAGGGCGGCGGCACCGGAGCGGCGCTGTTGCAGCGCCTGGGTGTAGTCGTCAGCCGTGAAGGCTTCCACGAAGCGGTCCGCCGTCGGATACGAGGTGTAGCGCGGCCCCGCGACATCATAGCGACGCAGCAGGTCAGGGGAAACAGGCGCAACGACTTCGGTATTCATGGAGGGTCCTCGACTGGGTACCTACTGTGCCGAGAATGGGCAAATACCTCCTTGATATGCATCAAAAACTGGTAAGGTACGTGGCTGACGCAGGGTAAACGCGAGGATGCTCCGATGACTAATGTCAAAATACAGCGCATGAATCCGCAAACGATCAAAGTGGCCTGCTCGAACTGCAATTTGCGCGAGCTGTGCATGCCCATGGGGCTGAGTCCGGAAGAAATCGACCGCCTGGATAACGTGGTGGCGAACCGCCGCAAGATCAAGCGCGGCACCGCCCTGTTCCGCAACGGCGAGAAGTTCAATTCGCTCTACGCCATCCGCACTGGGTTCTTCAAGACCTGCGTGGCGTCCGAAGACGGACGCGACCAGGTGACCGGCTTCCAGATGGCGGGCGAGATCATCGGCCTCGACGGCATCGTCAATGACCACCACACCTGCGACGCTGTGGCGCTGGAGGATGCCGAGGTCTGCGTCATGCCCTTCGACCGCATCGAAGACCTGTCGCGCGAGATCAACGGCCTGCAGCGCCACGTGCACAAGATCATGAGCCGTGAGATCGTGCGCGAGCACGGCGTCATGCTGCTGCTGGGCAGCATGCGTGCAGAAGAGCGTCTGGCGGCCTTCC
>CALRMF020000024.1:0-17150 GCA_943369035.1 Curvibacter sp. AEP1-3 | reverse complement strand
CAAGATCAACGACATCATCAGCGTGATCGATGGCATCGCCTTCCAGACCAACATCCTGGCCTTGAATGCGGCCGTGGAAGCGGCGCGCGCCGGCGAGCAGGGCCGTGGTTTTGCTGTGGTGGCCGGAGAGGTCCGGGCACTGGCGGGCCGCAGCGCGGAAGCCGCCAAGGAAATCAAACAGCTCATCACCGACAGCGTGCAGCGGGTGGAGCAGGGCAGCGCCTTGGTGGACCGCGCCGGCAGCACCATGGACGAGGTGGTGGCCAGCATCCGCCGCGTGACCGACATCATGGGCGAGATCAGCGCCGCCAGCTCGGAGCAGAGCCAGGGTGTGTCGCAGGTGGGCGAGGCCATCAACCTGATGGACCAGGCCACGCAGCAGAACGCCGCGCTGGTGGAAGAGTCGGCCGCCGCGGCCGCCAGCCTGAAGACCCAGGCCCAGCAACTGGTGGCGGCCGTGAGCGTGTTCAAGCTCGGCGCCCACGATGCACCGGCTGCCGTTGCACCGCAACCGGCCCCCATCCGCTCTGGCCAGCCCGGCAAGCCGCCGGCGGGCATCGAGCGCCGCAGCATCGCGCGCCCGGCCGCGGCACCGGCCAAGGCGACCGAGCCGCCCGCACCATCGGCACCCGCTGCCAAACCTCCGCGGGCTAGCGAAGACGACGGCGACTGGACCTCGTTCTGACATGACGCCCCGCGGACGGGTGGGGCGCTGCTCGCTCAGCCCCCTGGCTGACGCAGGCTGATCCAGCGTCGCAACGCGTCTGGCTCCAGCGGAGCGCTGTAGAGGTAACCCTGCCCCTTGGCACAGCCCAGCGCCTGCATCAGCGTGGCCTGCTCCGCGGTTTCAATGCCCTCGGCCACCGTCGACAGGCCCAAGGTCTGGGCCATGCGGATGGTGGCTTCGATCATCACCCGGTGGTAGTTGCTGTTCATCGCCATGCTGACGAAGGAGCGGTCGATCTTGACGATGTTGACCGGCAGCTCGTGCAGGCACGACAGCGACGAGTAGCCGGTGCCGAAATCATCCAGCGAGAGCGTCACGCCCAGCGCGCGAATCTCGCGCAGCGTACCCTGCACCATCTCGTCCTGCGCCGCCAGGCTCTCTGTCACCTCCAGCACCAGCTGGCCAGCTGGCATGCCGCAGTCGCGCAAGATCTCCTGCAGCTCGACCACCAGCCCGGATTGGCGCAACTGCGCGCGCGACAGGTTGACTGCCAGTGTCGTCGGCGCCTGCGGCCCGAGTTCGGCCTGCAGGCGCACGAACTCCGAGCACGCAGCGCGCAGCACAAAATGGCCGATCTGGCCGATCATTCCGCTGGCCTCGGCCACCGGAATGAAGGTCAGTGGCGACACCAGCCCGCGCTGCGGATGCCGCCAGCGCACCAGCGCTTCCACCCCGGACAGGCGGCCGGTGCTGAGATGGAGCACCGGCTGGTAGACGACGAAGAGTTCGTTCTTGTCCAGTGCCTGGCGCAGGTCGTTCTCGAGCGCCACGTCGTCGCGCACACGCTTGCGCATCGAGGGTTCGAACATCACGTAGCGGCCGCGCCCTTCGCGCTTGGCCTCGTACATGGCGATATCGGCGTCGCGCAGCACGCTGTCGGCATCCTCGCCGGCGTGCTCGGCCGTCACGATGCCGATGCTGGCCGAAGACGTCAGGCGATGCACGCCGATCTGGTAAGGCTGGGCCAGCACGTCGAGCAGTCGCCCGGCCACCACCTGGGCATCGAGGTCGCCGCGGATGTCGTCGAGCAGCACGACAAACTCGTCGCCGCCGATGCGCGCGGCCATCTGCCTGAAATCGCTGGTCTGCACGAAGGCATCGCCAGGGCGCAGGCTGTCCTGCAGGCGCTGCGCAATCTGGCGCAGCAGTTCGTCACCGACGCCGTGGCCCAGGGTGTCATTCACCTGCTTGAAGCGGTCGAAGTCCATGAACAGCACGGCAAAGTGGTAGCCCGGTTGCTGGCGCACGCGCTGGATGCAGGACTGCACGCGCCCCAGCAGCTCGCTGCGGTTGGGCAGGCGGGTCAGGTGATCGGTGCGCGCAGCGTGGCGCAGCTGCTCCTCCAGCTCCTTCTGCGCATTGATGTCGTAGGTGATGCCCGCCATGCGCACCGCGCGGCCCTCGGCGTCGCGCGCCACCACGGTGCCGCTGTACATGAGCCAGACCCAGCGGCCATCGCCATGGCGGATGCGGATCTCCCAGTGCAGCGGACGCAGCGAGTCGCGCAGGTTGGTGCGCACCGCCCACAGCCAGCCTGCCAGATCGTCCGGGTGGATCAGGTCGTTCCAAGCCTGCGCCGTCATGCCGACCTCGCCCGGTTGATAACCCAGCAAGGTCAACATGCGGTCGTTGCAGCTCATCTCGCCACTCACGATGTCCCACTGCCAGATGCCGAGCGAAGCGCTCTCCACCGCCAGCGTCAGCAACTGCTGCTGGGCGCGCTGCTCCGTCACGTCGACCGTGCAGGAGATCACGCCGATCAGGTGGCCGCCAGCGTCGTGCACCGGCTCGGTGTTGGTCAGCAGCCAACGCACTCCGCCTTGCGGCATCAGCAGGCCGATCGATTCACCCCGCAGCCCCCGGCCGGTGCGCAAGGTACGACTGGAAGGGCGCTCCTCCACCGGGTAGGGCGACAGGTCCTCGCGCACGGCCATGGCCGCGCGCGCCAGACTGCCAAACTCGACCAGTTCCTGCTGCTTCAGCCCCAGCAGTTCGCTGGCCGTCTGGTTGCATTCCAGCACCCGGCCGTCCTGCGCCTGCAGCACCACGCCCACCGGCAAGGCATCGAGCAGACTGCGCATGCGCAGCTGCTGGTTGACCCGCTCAGTGATATCCGTCGCCACCAGCGTGAAGCCCTCAAGTCTCCCCTGCCCATCATGGATCGGCTGGTACTCGAGATCGAGCCATACTTCAAGACCTTGCTGGCCGCGGTACATGACCTCGGTACGGACGGAGCGCCCCTGGTCGAGTTCGGCGAGCAGGCGCTTCACCTCCGCCGCATCGTTGTGCTCGTTGGTTTGCAGCAATGCCGCGTGCTGACCCTGAATCTCCTCAAAACTGCAGCCCTTGCCGTGCAAGAAGGCCTGGTTGCACCACAGCACGTTGCGCTTGGGGTCCACAACAGCCACCCAGTTGGCGGTCCGCTCCGCCACCAGGGCCAGGCGCTTCATCGCATCAGACTGCTGTGACAACGCGCGATGCTGGCGCCGCACGAAGCGCGCCAGCGGCTCGGCCACGAGCAGGGTGAGGATCAGCAGCGCCAGCAGCATGGCGAGGGCAGACAGTTCAATCTGGTGAATGGCGCCACGTGCGCGTTGCTGCGCTGCCTGCTGCATCTCCTGCACCAGCACATGGGCCGTCAACAGGAAAGGCTCGACCTCAGCCTGCAGGAAGCGATTGGCTTCGCGGCGTGTTTCGGCTTCGCTACGGCTGTCGAGCCACAACAGAATCTGCGCCCGGTACCAGATGCGCTCGCGCCGCTCCTGCCACTCGAAAACGGCCTGCCTCAACTGCGGTCGAGCCGTGGACTGCCAGACGCCCTGGCGTGCCAGCAGGCCGTCAAGCTGCACCGCTTGCTCCTGCGCTTGCACGATGGTTTCGCCCAGCGCATTCCCGGCCTCCTCACCCGCTTCGCTTGAGCTCATCAACTGCGCCGCCAGCATCCCCATGCGCTGGGCAAGGGTGCCTTGAGCCGCCGCCAGACGGATGATCTCGGCATCGGCCACACGCAGTGCCTCGCCCTTTTCGAGCTGCCAGGTCTGCCAGGCCGAAACCGCTCCCACCACGCCGAGCACGGCATACATGGCCACACGCACACGGCGGTGCACCGGCGCATCGGCGTCAACTGGCACGTCGGTCAGCCCGAACCAGGCCACCACACGGCGCAGCCAGGTACGCATCTGCGCACGCGCGCGCTCACCTTGTGAAACCGATGCAGTCATGAGATGCGGGCGCAAACGGAACGCCGCCAGACGATATCCCCGCCGCTCAAACCAAGGCCTGACGCATGGCGTCGATGACGGTCTTGTAGTCGGGCTTGCCGAAGATGGCACTGCCCGCCACGAAAGTATCAGCGCCGGCATCGGCCACGCGACGGATGTTGTCGGCCTTGATGCCGCCGTCCACCTCGAGTCGGATGTCCTTGCCCGAAGCATCGATGCGGCGGCGCACCGCCTCGATCTTGCGCAGCGCCGAGTCGATGAAGCTCTGGCCGCCGAAGCCCGGGTTGACGCTCATGATCAGCACCAGGTCGATGTCGTCCAGCACCCAGTCCAGCACGTCCAGCGGCTGCGCCGGGTTGAACACCAGACCGGCCTGGCAGCCCTTGCTCTTGATGGCCTGGATGCTGCGGTGCACGTGGCCCGAGGCATCGGGGTGGAAGCTGATCAGGTCGGCGCCCGCTTCGGCAAAGGCTGCGGCCAGCGCATCCACCGGCTCGATCATCAGGTGCACGTCGATTGGCACCGGCGTGCCATCGGGCTTCTTGGCATGCGGCTTGAGCGCCTGGCAGACCATGGGGCCGAAGGTCAGGTTGGGCACGTAATGGTTATCCATCACGTCGAAGTGGATCCAGTCGGCACCGGCGGCAATCACGTTGCGCACCTCCTCACCCAGGCGGGCAAAGTCGGCCGAGAGGATGGAAGGGGCGATGCGGTAGGTTTTAGACATGGGGGTATTTTCGCAGGTAGCATTACGGCCAGTCTGGCACACCGCCGGCAAGCACTCCAGCCATGGCCAAGTACCAAATTCTCGTCGAAGTCCTGCCCAGCTACCTGACAGAGCAGTCCGCGCCGGAGCAGAACCTCTACGCCTTCGCCTACACCATCACGCTCTCCAACACCGGCGACGTGGCGGCGCAGCTGATCTCGCGCAGCTGGAACGTCAACGACGCCAACGGCCACACCGAGAAGGTGCGCGGCCTGGGCGTGGTCGGCCAGCAGCCCCTGCTGCAGCCGGGTGAGACCTTTGAATACACCAGCGGCACCCGCCTGCGCACCCCGACCGGCACCATGCACGGCAGCTTCTTCTTCGTAGCCGAGGACGGCGAGCGCTTCGACGTCGACATCCCGATGTTCGTGCTCGACGCGCTGAGCAGCGGCGGCCTCAGCGGTGCCGGCGGCAGCTCACGCACGCTTCATTGAACCGCATGTCCGTGCCCCGCGACCTGCCCAGCCTGCTGGACGCGCTCGACCCGCAGGCCCCCCAGGTCGAACGCCACCTCTGGCTCGCGGCCCTGCTGGGCTGGGTACGCGGCGACCGCGCCTCGCTGGAAACCAGCCTGAACCGCGTCACCCTGCTGCTCGACGTGGTGGAAGAACGTCCGCCCCTGCGCGAACGGCTGCAGGCCTGGTGGCAAGCCCTGCTGGCCGAGCTGGACTGCACCACGCTGCTGGCCGACCACGGCTTTGCCCAGCGACCGGTGTTCCTGAGCGAGTTCTTTCACCGGCTGCTGCGCAAGTTGCTGCCGGCCACGCCGCAGACACGCGACGGCTCCGAACTGTTCGGCCTGCTGCTGCCCCATGCCTTCGACGCCGAATGGCTGGCCGCGCTGGACGAGCCCACCACCCGGCGCCTGGCGGCCCTGCTGGCGCCGGCCGAAGGCAGCCAGGGCACGCCCTGGCAGCTGGCGCTGGAAGACGCCATCACCTACTGCCTGAGCCAGATCCGCGCCATCGGCTTCGCGCCGGAGTTGCGCCTGCGCATGAGCCCCGCGGCCCAGGAAGCGCGTGCCTTCCATGCACTGGCGGCCGACTTCGACGCTGTGCGCCTGGCGCTGCACCAGGTGCCGCGTGACGCCGCCGTGCTCGATGCCGCGGTGCGGCAACTCAAGGAACGGCTGGAGACCTGCCGCCAGGCGGCAGCCAGTGTCTATGCCCACCTCGACGAGCACGGCATCTCGGTCGACATCGTGTTTCGCCTGCGCCAGCTGCGCGAGCGTGTGCTGCGCAGCCGCATCCTGCTCGACGCCCTGCTCGCGCCCCAGCCGGCACACAGCGCCTGCCAGCTGCTGGCGCACCTGGTACAGGTCGGCCAGCAAAGCCGCAGCCTGCGCGCGCTGGTCGCCAGCAACGCCTCGCTGCTGGCGGCCAAGGTGACCGACCGCAGCGCCGAGACCGGCGAGTACTACATCACGCGCAACCGCGTTGAATACAAAGACATGCTGCGCAAGGCCGCCGGCGGCGGCGCCGTCATGTCGCTCACCACGCTGTTGAAGTTCGCCCTTGGCGCGCTCGGCCTGTCGGCCTTCTGGGGCGGGCTGGCCGCGGGCATGAACTATGCGCTGAGCTTCGTGCTCATCCAGCTGTTGCACTGGACGGTGGCCACCAAGCAGCCGGCCATGACGGCACCGGCCATGGCCGCCAAGCTCAAGGACCTGGATGCGCCTGGCGCCGTGGCCCAGTTCGTCGACGAGGTCACGCACCTGATGCGCTCGCAGGTGGCGGCCGTGGTGGGCAACCTGGCGCTGGTCGCCCCCTGCGTGCTGCTGCTGAGCGCGGCGTGGTGGAAGCTCACCGGCCACACGCCTGTTGACACCGCGCAGGCGCAGTACGTGCTGCACTCGCTCACCCTGCTCGGCCCCACCCTGCTGTTTGCTGCCTTCACGGGCGTGCTGCTGTTTGCCTCCAGCCTGATCGCTGGCGGCGCGGAAAACTGGTTCGTGCTGCACCGGCTGGAGTCGGCGCTGCGCTACAACCCACGCATCACCGCGACGCTGGGGCCGGCGCGCGCCCAGCGCTGGGCCAGCTTCCTGCGCGCCAACATCTCGGGCCTGGCGGCCAACATCTCGCTCGGCCTGATGCTGGGGCTGATCCCGGCCTTTGCCGCCTTCTTCGGCCTCGGGCTGGAGGTGCGCCACGTCACGCTGTCCACTGGCCAGGTGGCCGCCGCCGGCATGGCGCTGGGCACCGGCGTGCTGGCCTTGCCGGCCTTCTGGCTTTGCGTGCTGGCCCTGCCGCTGACCGGCCTGCTCAATGTGGCGGTGAGCTTCTACTTCGCCTTCCAGCTCGCGCTGCGCGCGCACAACGTCAGCGGCGTCAACCGCCGCCGCATCTACGCCGCCATCCGCGGCCGGCTGCGCCGCGCGCCGCTGAGCTTCCTCTGGCCGCCGCGGGAGGCCTTGCCCGCGGCGCCGACCGCAGCGCCGGACGAGCCGCCCACCGACACCGCCGTTGACCAAGCCACCGAAAAGTCCATCAAGGAACGCGAGCGCCATGGGTGAGTTCGACCTGATCGCACGCTACTTCCAGCGCCCCGGCCACGCCACCGGCCCGGAAGTGGCGTTGGGCGTGGGCGACGACTGCGCCCTGCTGCAGCCGCGCCCCGGCACGCAACTGGCCATCTCCAGCGACATGCTGGTGGAAGGCCGGCACTTCTTTGCCGACGTCGACCCCGCGGCCCTGGGCCACAAGGCGCTGGCCGTCAACCTGAGCGACCTGGCCGCCTGTGGTGCGCGCCCGCTGGCCTGCACGCTGGCGCTGGCCCTGCCCCGCGCCGAGGAGGCCTGGCTCGCCGGCTTTGCGCGCGGCCTGTTTGCACTGGCCGACGCGCACGGCTGCGCCCTCATCGGTGGCGACACCACGCAAGGCCCGCTCAACATTTGCATCACGGTCTTCGGCGAGGTGCCGGTGGTGCAGGGCCGCAGCCAGGCGTTGCTGCGCTCCGGCGCGCGCGCCGGTGACGAACTCTGGGTCAGCGGCAGCCCGGGTCAGGCGCGCCTGGCGCTCGATGCGTTGCGTGGTGAACTGCCATTGCCCCCCGACGTGCTGGCCGCCTGCTGCGCCCGGCTGGAAATGCCCACGCCGCGCGTGGCGCTGGGCCAGGCGCTGCGCGGCGTGGCCACGGCGGCGATCGACGTCAGCGACGGCCTGCTCGGCGACCTCGGCCACATCCTGCAAGCCAGCGGCTGCGGCGCCACCGTGGACAGCTCCATTGCTATTGAATTGATAGCTATTGACGCCCACCCCAAAATCGCTGGAGCCCGATTTGATCTGAAACTTCCCGCCGACACCCGGCTGCGCTGCGTGCTCGCCGGCGGGGACGACTACGAACTGCTGTTCACCGCCCCGCCCTCAGCGCGCGCGGCCGTCGAGGCGGCCGGCCGTGCCAGCGCCACACCCGTCACCTGCATCGGACGCATCGACGCCGCGCCCGGCGTGCGCGTGGTCGATGCCGCAGGCCAGCCGGTGGCGGGCCGCTTCGCCTCCTTCGACCACTTCGCCTAAGCCGGCTGCGCCACGCGCTGGCGCGCTGCCTGCCGCGCCGCCTGCGTCTGGCCGCCATAGCCCCAGTCGCTGGCCGGCAGCTCCTGCACGATGACGTAGCTGGCCGGCGCCAGCGGGCCCAGGTGGCGCTGCAGCAGGGCGTGCGCCTGGGCGATGAAATCCGCCTTCTCAGTCGCCGTGTTGGTGCCGGCGTTGATGCGGATCTCCAGCCAGGCCGTGGCCTGTGCCACCGACAAGCCGCCGATGAACCACTGTGCCGGCGATAGCGCCTCCACCATCACCGCCGTCACCTCCGGCCGCTTGCCCAGCACCGCGGCGGTGAGTTGCGTCAAGTCAGCCGCCAGCTCGGCCATCAACGCGGCCTGGGCCGGTGCCGGTCCGGCCGGCGTGAGCTTGAGTTGCAGCGTGGGCATGGTCAGCACTCCTTGCAGGGTGGGTTGGCGGCGGCCCGCGCTTGCGTATGGCGCGCCAGGCTGTGGGCCAGGCGCCGGGCGCTGCGCTGCGCCGTGTCCAGGCCGGCGGCCCAGACGCTATCGGCACCGCGCCAGAAATCGCGGATGGTTTCGCGCCGCAGTTCCTGTGCGCGCTGTTTGGCCTGCTCCCTGATCCGGAAATAGTCCTGCATCGCATCTTGCGTGTTCATGGGGTCCTCCTTGCGTGGTGTGACTGCCGGTGACTGCACTCTAGGCAGCCGCACGCTGCGGCGAAACGGCACGGCCCGCAAATGGGTCTTGCACGCCGCGCAAAACCAGCGCCGCTAACATGGCGGCATGAGGGACCTGGCCTTTGACGACCTGCACCTGTTTGCCCGCGTGGCCGCGCTCGGCACGCTGTCGGCCGTGGCGCGCGAGCGCGACGTGCCGGTGAGCCAGGTCTCGCGTGCGCTCAGCCGCATCGAGCAGACCTGTGCCGCGCGCCTGGTGCACCGCTCCACCCATGGCCTGGCACTCACGGCCGAGGGCGAGGTGTTTCTGGACTACTGCCTGCGCCTGGTGGGCACACTGGACGAACTGGAAGGCGAGTTCGCCACCAAGAACCAGGCCGTCAGCGGCCTGGTGCGCGTGGCGGCCAGCTCGGTCATCGGGCACTACCAGCTGCTGCCCAGCCTGCCGGGCCTGCGCGCGCGCCACCCCGGCCTGCGCATCGACCTGCACGTGGGCGACCAGCTGGTGGACATGGTGCGCGAAGGCATCGACATTGCCATCCGCACCGGCACCACCCTGCCCGACACCGTGATCGCGCGCCAGATCGGCACCTTCGGCCGCGCGCTCTACGCCGCACCGGACTACTTGGCGCGCATGGGCGCGCCGGCCCACCCGGACGAGCTGCACCGCCACCAGCTCGTCACCAACAGTGCGGTGGCCTCGCTCAACCACTGGCCGTTTGTCATCGACGGCGAGCGCGTCCTCATCGTGGCCGACGGGCACTGGCGCTCCAACGACACCAATGTGGTGGCCAACATGGTGCAACAGGGCCTGGGCATCGGCCGGCTCTCCACCATTGCCGCACAACCGATGGTGCAGCAGCAGAAACTGGTGCCGGTGCTGGCCAACTACACCGACCCGCAGCCCATCCCCATCTATGCCGTGACTGCCAGCGCGCGCCACCGCCTGCCCAAGATCCGCGCCTGCATCGACTACTGGGCCGAGTGGCTGGCCGGCCCCGCGCCCGGTGCGTCGCCATAATCGCCCTCATGCAAGAGACGTCTTCCCTGCCCGCGTTCGTCCGCCCCACCGGCCGCTTCATGCTGGTGCACCCGGCACACCTGATTGCGCTCGGTTTCGGCTCGGGCCTGAGCCCCAAGGCGCCGGGCACCATCGGCACCGCCTGGGCCTGGCTGGCCTTTCTGGTGCTGCAGCCGTGGATGAACGAAGCGCGCTGGGGCCTGTTGATCGCCCTTGCACTGCCGCTGGGCTGGTGGGCCTGCAGCGTGACCGCGCGCCACCTGCGCACCCCCGACCCGGGGAACATCGTGTGGGACGAGATCCTCGCCTTCTGGCTGGTGCTGTGGCTCGTGATGCCCGCCAGCTTCTACGACCAGTTGCTGGCCTTCCTCCTGTTCCGTTACTTCGACGCCGCCAAACCCGGCCCGGTGCGCTGGGCCGACCGCCTGTACCACGGCATGAACCCGGACACCACGCGCCACGGCTGGGCCAAGGCTGGCTGGGGCATCCTGTTCGATGACCTGGTGGCGGCCTTCTGCACGCTGATGTGCATCGCGTTGTGGAAAGCCATCTGAGCATGAGCGCCGCCACCCTGCCTCTGGTGGAACAGCTGGCCGCGCAGCTGCTGCAGCGGCAATGGCTGCTGGCCACGGCCGAGAGCTGCACCGGCGGGCTGATTGCCGGCGCCTGTACCGATGTCTCAGGCTCTAGCGCCTGGTTCGAGCGCGGTTTCGTCACCTATTCCAACGCCGCCAAGACCGAACTGCTGGGCGTGCCGGCCACCTTGATCGACACGCACGGTGCCGTGAGCGAAGCGGTGGCGCACGCCATGGCCATCGGTGCCGTGCAGCATTCCCCCGCGCAAGTGGCGGTGGCCGTCACCGGTGTGGCCGGCCCCACCGGCGGCACGGCGGAGAAGCCCGTGGGCCTGGTGTGGTTCGGCTTTGCGCTGCCGGGCCGGGTGCTGACGGAAAAAATGAACTTCGCGGGCGACCGCGCGGCGGTGCGCGCCGCCACCGTCCATCACGCCCTGCGCCGCTTAAGGGAGTTGCTGTCATGAACTGGTTTGCCGGCTTTGAAACCCGCCGCTTCGACGTCAACGGCGTCGAGATCTTCGCCCGCGTACCCACCACGGCGCGCGGCAATCGCCCGGCGCTGTTGCTGCTGCACGGCTTTCCGCAAAGCCATGTGATGTGGCACCGCGTGGCGCAGCAGCTGCAGCACGACTACTGGCTCGTCATGCCCGACCTGCGCGGCTACGGCGACTCGTCCAAGCCCGAGGGCCTGCCCGACCACAGCACCTACAGCAAGCGCGCCATGGCGCAGGACATGGTGGACGTGATGGACCTGCTGGGTCTGCAGCGCTTCTTCCTCTGTGGCCACGACCGCGGTGGGCGCGTGGCACACCGGCTGGCGCTGGACCACCCGGAGAAGGTGGCCAAGCTGTGCGTGATCGACATCGCGCCCACGCTGGACATGTACAACGCCACCGACATGGCCTTTGCGCGCGCCTACTACCACTGGTTCCACCTCATTCAGCCCTGGCCGCTGCCCGAGCGCATGATCGGCGGCAACCCCAAGGACTACCTGCACAGCAAGCTCGGTGGCTGGGGCTCCGGTGGCCTGGGCTATATCGAGCCGCAGGCGCTGGCGGAATACGAACGCTGCTTCTGCACCCCCGAGGCCATCCACAGCGCCTGCGAGGACTACCGCGCCAGCGCCGGCATCGACCTGGAACACGACCGCGAGAGCCGCACCCACCACCAGCGCATCGCCTGCGACCTGCTGGTGCTGTGGGGCGAACGCGGTGTGGTGCACAAGCTGTTCCAGCCGCTCAAGCTGTGGCAGGCGCAGTGCAACGCCACCGTCACCGGCCAGGCGCTGCCGGCGGGGCACTTCATCCCGGAAGAGTTGCCGAAGGAGACAGCACTGGCCTTGCGGGGCTTCTTCGGTCAACCGGCCTAGCCTATCGAGTTCCGAGGAATACGGCCACGCGCGATCCCTTGCCCCCATCCCGCCGACTGTGAGCGTGAACGGGGGCACGGCAGCGCCCGCCTATCGTCGACAATGGACGGCGTTCCATCCTTCCCCAGCGACAACCATGAAAAAAATCCTTCTCCTCGGCTCAGGTGAACTGGGCAAAGAGTTCGTCATCAGTGCCAAGCGCCTCGGCTGCCATGTGGTCGCGTGCGACAGCTACGCCGGCGCGCCGGCCATGCAGGTGGCGGATGAGTCCTGTGTCTTCAGCATGCTGGACGAACAAGCCCTGCGTGCCGCCATCACCCAGCACCAGCCGGACCTGATCGTGCCCGAGATCGAGGCCATCCGGACGGAAGTGCTGCTGGAGGTTGAAAAGGAAGGCTTCGAGGTCATTCCCAGCGCGCGCGCCGCTAACCTGACGATGAACCGCGATCGCATCCGTGACGTGGCGGTGGGCCTGGGTGTCCGCACCGCCAAATTCAGTTATGCCGAGTCCGCGGAAGAGCTGCTGCAACAGGCCCAGGCCATCGGCTTCCCGGTCGTCATCAAGCCGGTGATGAGCTCGTCGGGCAAGGGGCAGAGCGTGGCCAAGTCTGCAGCCGACATCCAGGCCAGCTGGAACTACGCCTGCGAAGGCATGCGCGGCGATCGCCAGAAGGTGATCGTCGAGGAGTTCATCCACTTCGAATACGAGATCACGCTGCTCACCGTGCGCCAACGCAGCGGCAAGACCCTCTTCTGCCAGCCCATCGGCCACGTGCAGGAACGTGGCGACTACCAGTACAGCTGGCAACCCCAGGCCATGAAGCCTGAGTTCCTGCGGGCCGCGGAACAGATGGCGGAGAAGGTCACCTCGGACCTGGGTGGCGCCGGCATCTTTGGCGTCGAGTTTTTCGTCACCAAGGACGAAGTCATCTTCAGTGAGCTCAGCCCGCGCCCGCATGACACCGGCATGGTCACCCTGATCAGCCAGAACCTGAGCGAGTTTGACCTCCATGCGCGTGCGATCCTGGGGCTGCCGATTCCTCAGATCGACGTCACCGAAGGCGCCAGTGCCGTCGTCCTCGCCACCCAGACTGGCGTGGCCCCCCGGTACACGGGGGTGGCGGAGGCGATGAGTGAACCCGGCGTCGATGTGCGGATCTTTGGCAAGCCCACGACCCGCCCCTACCGGCGCATGGCCGTCGCGCTGGCCAAGGGTGCCAACGCGCTGGCGCGCGCCCGGGCCGCAGCCCAGAAGATCTCGGTGATCACAGAGTAACGATGCAAACTCTGTCGAATACGGCCCTTCAGATCCGGGCCGACTGGCGCGAGCGTTGTGTCGCGCGCCTCGATGAACTGCCCTGGGTGGATTCACCGGCGGCGGGCGTGCAGCGCAAGCTGCTGGAGCGGGATGGCGGTGAAGTGGCCCGGGCCACCTCCATCGTGCGCTACGCGCCGGACTCGCAGTTCAAGTCCCACCCGCATGACGCGGGCGAAGAGATTCTGGTGCTGGAAGGCGTGTTCTCTGACGAGCACGGCGACTACGGCCCCGGCACCTACCTGCGCAACCCACCCGGCTCGTCGCACGCGCCGTTTTCCCGCGAAGGCTGCACGCTGTTCGTGAAGCTGCGCTACCACGACGCGGCCGATCTGGCGCGTGTCGTCGTCGACACGCGTACCGCAGCCTGGCATCCTGGCCTGGTACCCGGCTTGCAGGTGATGCCGTTGCACCAGTTTGAGGGACAGCACACGGCGCTGGTCCGCTGGGCACCGCAGACCTTCTTCAATCCGCATCGGCATTTCGGTGGCGAGGAAATCCTGGTGCTGGAAGGCACCTTCTCCGACGAGCACGGGGACTACCCCGCGCTGAGCTGGCTGCGCAGCCCGCACCTGAGCCAGCACCAGCCCTTCAGCCGCGATGGCTGCCTGATCCTGGTGAAGGTCGGGCATTTGCACGCCGAGGAGTTGCGGTCTATTCCGGTGGGCTATCCAGCTTGAACGCATCATGAAACATCACCATGCCCTGCGGCATGGAGCCGTCAAAGACCAGCGCGAAGAAGGCCTCGGGCGGCACGCCCTCATGGCCCAGCCCGTCTGGGTTCTGGAAGCCGAAGCGGCCGTAATAGGCGGGGTGACCGACAAGGCAGCACCCCTTGGCGCCCAGCGCCTGCAGGCGGCGCAGACCCTCTTTGATGAGCGCCGAGCCGATGCCCTGGCGGTGCAGCGCGGGCAACACCGAGACCGGGCCAAGGCCGTACCAGCCGGTGGTGCCGTCGGACAACGTCACCGGCGAGAAGGCGATGTGGCCAACCACGCAGCCGTCCCTTTCCGCCACCAGCGACAGGGTGAGCGCGTGTGCGGCGCGCAGCGCCGCGATGATGAGCTGTTCGGTGTGGTGGCTGATGTCCAGCGTCTGGAAGGCGGCCACCGTCACGGCGGTGATGGCATCGATGTCGGCGGGGGTTTCGTCGCGTAGGGTCAGGTTGGTCATGCGTGGCCTGTGAGGTTCAGCGCCGCATGGTACTGCGCGACAGCCGTCTCATCCACCACGCCTCACCTGGGCACCAGCTTGTTAGAGCCCCACACCTTCAGCTGCCGCTCCACGTCGGCCCCAATGGCCTCCACGCTGTCTTGCGGCAGGTTGGCCTCGCAGTCGGGTGACGGGGCGTCGTCTGTTGGCGGCGGCGCCTTTGGCGTGCCGCGCGCAGACTGGCCGTCCCACGCGAAGGGGTTGCGGAAGGCCGGTGGGTCGGGGCGGCAGTCGTACTTGTAGATCGGCGGCCAGCCGGTCTCGAAGGGCTGGAAGGCAATGTTGGTCTCGAAGATCAGCGGCTTGCCGGTGGGTGTGGGTGGCAGGGGCGGCATGCGCTGCATGGCGGCGCGCGCCAGCTGCTCGGCCTTGGGCGATGTGGTCCACAGCGTCTCCAGCTTGGCGAGCTTGCCATCCGGCGCGATTTCGACGCGAAAGCGCACCACGCCCTGGTCTGGCCCCTCCACCGCGGTGCCCATCATGCTGCGCACCTGCTGCGCCCAGTTGTAGCGGTAGCGCTTGCTGTTCTTCAGCGTGTAGGTGGCGGCCTGCGCCCACTCCTCGGCCGAGGGCGGCGACGGTGCGGCCAGCGACGCGGGCGCCTTGGACGGCGATTCACTGAGCACCGGCCGCGGGGCCACCACTTCGGTCGGCTGGGCCGGCTGCACGGGCACTGGTCTGGGCGCGGGTGGCGGTGGCGTCTCGGTGAAGATGGTCAAGGGCAACTCCGGCAGCGGCGGGCGCGCCGGCGCGCGCGGACCCTGCAGGTGGAGGCCGACGGAGAGCACCAGCAGATGGAGTGCGAGCGTGAGGAAGAGCGCGAGCAGCACGCGCCGGCTGACATTCATGCGCCGAACTTCAGAGGTAGCGTACTGCCATCGACCAGAAGGGTGCCGGGGTTGAACAAGGGCCAGGCCGCGCCGCGCCCGTCAGGTGGCGCCGTGGCACTTCTTGTACTTCTTGCCGCTGCCGCAGTAACAGAGGTCGTTGCGGCCGGGCGTGGCTTCCTTGCGAACGGTCTCCACGCGCGGGCCGATGCTGCGCCAGAGTTCATGCAGGTCGTACACCGCCCAGATGGCCTCGCCGAAGGCATTCAGGCGCGCAAGGCTGACCGAGGGCGGGCCGTCTTCACTGAAGGGCGAGAGTTCCGGCTCGCCCTCGTCGTCTTCCGTCATGGCCACGATGGCCTGCAGCGAGGCGTCGAGCCACTGGGCCGCCTCCTTGTCGCGCGGCGGCGCCCATTCTTCCGGCCAGTTTTCCACCACGAACATGAAGCCCAGCGCCCACACCTGGGCGAACGACGGCAGCGGCTCGTCGCCATGCTCGGCGTCGAAGGCGGCGCGCTCGGCCGGCGGCAGCGCCGCCACGGCGCCGCGCACATCCATCACCTCGGGCTGGTAGGCGGCTTCGTCTTCCAGGTTCTCCACCTTGGCGGCCAGCGACTCGCTCACCTCCAGCCAGCGCTGCGCCCACAGGGCCTTGAAGCGCTCGCGCTGCGCCACATCGGCAAACGCCTCGCTGCCGTCCTCACCGCCCAGCAGCATGGCGAAATACTCCTCGGCCGGAATGGCACGGCGACAGCAGATCAGCGCGGCCATGTAGCCTTCGCAGAACTCCCACTGCGGAATTTCGTCGTCGCGCGTGCGCAGTTCGTCGAGGATGGCTTCGAGTTCGTCGAAGGCGTCTGCGCCCAGGGGCTCGGCAGAAGCGGGTTGCAGGTCTTGGCTCATGACACTCTTTCAGGCAACGGTTTCAGGGGCAGCTTCAGCCGCCATCGATGCTACAAATTCAATAGCTGTCTGCGCTTGTACATCAAGGGCCAACAGCCGTTTTTTCATGCAAAGCACGGCGTGGTCCTTGCTCAGCAGCGGGGTCTTGCGGGCCACGGCCAGGTCGATGAATTGCTGGTCGTCGGCGTCCTTGCAGGTCACGGGCGCCTTGGGCGCGGTATCCATCACCTTCACCAGGCGATCGAAGTCCTCCAGCACGTCGGCCGCGCTGCGCTGGTAATAGGCCAGGCGCGGCACGATCTGCTTGTAGGCCAGCACGCGCGCCAGCTCCTCGCGCATGGCGGGCGTGGCGATCCACTGCAGCTGCCGCGTCTGCAGCGCGTCTTTCAGCGGCAACACGGCCGGCTCGTCGAAGACGAACAGGTCGAGCACGATATTGGTGTCGAGGACGATCATGGCGCCGGGGGTTTGGCCGGGGTGTTCGCCGGGTTGTGGGCCGGCCGCTCACGCACCGCGCCCTTGATCATCTCGAACTTGAACAAACGGCATTCCAGCGGGCCGTTCCACATCGGCACGCGGCGCGACTCCTTCAGCCGCATCTTGCCGGGCAGCTTGAGGTCGGGCGTCAGCACCCAGGCCGTCCAGCCGCTGTAGTTCTTCTTCCAGTGGGTGGCGAGCTTGCTGAAGAACTCATTGCCGTCATCGGCCTGCTCGGTCTCCGGCAGTTCGCGTGCGCCCCAGCGGGCCTTGCCGGCAAAGCCGCCGGCCTCGATGCGCTCGCCGTACGGCGGGTTGACCAGCATCACGCCGGGTGTGGCGCAGGGCGGCATGCGCTGCAGCGCGTCGCCGCCGCGGAACTCGATCACGTCGGCCACACCGGCGCGCTGGGCGTTGCGCTGGGCGAAGTCCACCATGCGGTGCGACACGTCGCTGCCGAAGATCAGCGTGGCTTGGCCCGGCTCGGGCTTGACCACCGCCTGCGCAGCCTCGGCCTTCATGGCGGCCCATTCTTGGGCACGGAAAGGACGGTACTTC
>CALRMF020000023.1:0-17458 GCA_943369035.1 Curvibacter sp. AEP1-3 | reverse complement strand
GGCAGGCGACGGGTCGGTCAAGTCGTCGGCCGGCACGTACACGGCCTGGATCGACGTGATGGAGCCGACCTTGGTGGAGGTAATACGCTCCTGCAGGCGACCCATTTCCTCGGCCAGCGTCGGCTGGTAGCCCACGGCGGAAGGCATACGGCCCAGCAGGGCGGACACTTCGGTACCAGCCAGGGGGTAGCGGTAGATGTTGTCCACGAAGAACAGCACGTCACGGCCTTCGTCACGGAAGGCTTCAGCCATCGTCAGGCCGGTCAGGGCCACGCGCAGACGGTTGCCCGGGGGCTCGTTCATCTGACCGTAGACCATGGCCACCTTGGAGTCGCCCAGGCTCTCCTGGTTCACGACGCCGGCGTCCGACATCTCGTGGTAGAAGTCGTTGCCCTCGCGGGTACGCTCACCCACACCGGCGAACACGGACAGACCCGAGTGCGCCTTGGCGATGTTGTTGATCAGCTCCATCATGTTCACGGTCTTGCCCACACCGGCACCACCGAACAGACCCACCTTGCCGCCCTTGGCGAACGGGCACACCAGGTCGATCACCTTGATGCCGGTTTCCAGCAGTTCTTGCGAAGGGCTGAGTTCGTCGTAGGCCGGGGCCTTGCGGTGGATGGAAGCAGTCAGCTCCTGCGACACGGGGCCGCGCTCGTCGATCGGGTTGCCCAGCACGTCCATGATGCGGCCCAGGGTGGCCTTGCCCACGGGCACCGTGATGGCCTTGCCGGTGTTGGTCACCATCAGACCGCGGCGCAGGCCGTCGGAAGAACCCAGGGCGATGGTACGCACGATGCCGTCGCCGAGCTGCTGCTGCACCTCGAGCGTCAGGGCCGAGCCCTCCATCTTCAGGGCGTCATAGACCTTGGGCATCTGGTCGCGCGGGAACTCCACGTCCACCACGGCGCCGATACACTGAACAATCTTGCCTTGCACTTGAGCCATTTTTCGCTCCAATAATTTGAATCTTTAACTCGGACCGCCAGCCGCTTACACCGCTGCTGCGCCCGCCACAATTTCCGACAGCTCTTTCGTGATGCCGGCCTGACGGGTCTTGTTGTAGACCAGCTTGAGCTCGTTGATCACGTTACCCGCGTTGTCGGTGGCGGCCTTCATGGCCACCATGCGGGCGGACTGCTCCGATGCCATGTTCTCTGCCACCGCCTGGTACACCAGCGCTTCCACGTAGCGGACCAGCAGCTCGTCGATGACAGCCTGCGCGTCCGGTTCGTAGATGTAGTCCCAGTCATGCTGCGGACCGCTGGCCTCGGCCTCGGCCTGCATCTTCTCCGCCGACAGCGGCAGCAGCTGCATGACCACCGGCTCCTGCTTCATGGTGTTGATGAACTTCGTGTAGCTCAGGTACACGGAGTTGATCTCGCCACGGGTGTAGGCGTCCAGCAGCACCTTGACGGGGCCGATCAGCTTCTCCAGATGCGGCGTGTCGCCGAGCTGGGTCACGTGCGACACCACCTTGGCGCCGATGCGGTTGAGAAAACCCAGGCCCTTGTTGCCGATCGCCACGGCCTGGGCGGAGACGCCCTCGGCCTGCAGCTCACGCAGCTTGCTCGTCACGCCGCGCAGCACGTTGGTGTTCAAACCGCCGCACAGGCCCTTGTCGGTGGTCACGACAATCACACCGGCGCTCTTCGCATCGTTCACCTGCATGAACGGATGGATGTACTCCGGGTTGGCCTTGCCAAGGTTGGCGGCGATGTTGCGCACCTTCTCGCTGTACGGACGGGCGGCGTGCATCCGCTGCTGCGCCTTGCGCATCTTGGATGCGGCCACCATCTCCATGGCCTTGGTGATCTTCTTGGTGTTCTCCACCGATTTGATCTTGCCGCGAATTTCCTTACCTGCTGCCATGCGTGGCTCCTTGCGTGTTCAGGTCGGAATCAGGCGAAGGTCTTCTTGAACGCGCCAATGGCGGCGGTCAGTTCGGCTTCGGCGTCCTTGTCCATGGCCTTGGCGGCTTCCAGCTTGGCCAGCAGCGCAGCGTGCTTGTCCTTGAGGTAGCCGTGCAGGCCGTGCTCGAAGGGCAGCACCTTCTTCACTTCGACGTCGTCCAGGAAACCCTTGTTCACCGCGAACAGCGAGGCGGCCATCAGGCTGATGGGCAGCGGGCTGTACTGCGGCTGCTTCAGCAGTTCGGTCACGCGGGCACCGCGGTCCAGCTGCTTGCGGGTGGCTTCGTCCAGGTCGGAAGCGAACTGCGCGAAGGCAGCCAGTTCACGGTACTGGGCCAGGTCGGTACGGATACCGCCGGACAGGTTCTTGATCAGCTTGGTCTGGGCAGCACCACCGACGCGCGACACCGAAATACCGGCGTTGATAGCGGGGCGGATACCGGCGTTGAACAGGCTGGTTTCCAGGAAGATCTGGCCGTCGGTGATCGAGATCACGTTGGTCGGCACGAAGGCGGACACGTCGCCGGCCTGCGTTTCGATGATCGGCAGCGCCGTCAGCGAGCCGGTCTTGCCCTTGACTTCACCCTTGGTGAAGGCTTCGACGTAGTCGGCGTTCACGCGAGCGGCACGCTCCAGCAGGCGGCTGTGGAGATAGAACACGTCGCCCGGGAAGGCTTCGCGGCCCGGCGGGCGGCGCAGCAGCAGCGAGACCTGACGGTAGGCCACGGCCTGCTTGGACAGGTCGTCATAGACGATCAGTGCGTCCTGGCCGCGGTCGCGGAAGTATTCGCCCATGGTGCAGCCGGAGTAGGCCGACACGTACTGCATGGCAGCGGATTCGGAAGCGGTGGCCGCCACGACGATGGTGTACTCCATCGCACCAGCCTGCTCCAGGGCACGCACCACGTTCTTGACGCTCGAGGCCTTCTGGCCGATCGCGACATAAACGCAGGTCATGTTCTGACCCTTCTGGTTGATGATGGCGTCGATGGCCACGGCGGTCTTGCCGGTCTGGCGGTCGCCAATGATCAACTCGCGCTGGCCGCGACCGACCGGCACCATGGCGTCGATCGACTTCAGGCCGGACTGCATCGGCTGGTCCACCGACTGACGTGCGATCACGCCCGGAGCGACCTTCTCGATGACGTCGGTCATCTTGGCGTTGATCGGGCCCTTGCCGTCGATCGGCTGGCCCAGAGCGTTCACCACGCGGCCCACCAGCTCGGGGCCGACCGGCACTTCCAGAATGCGGCCCGTGCACTTGACGGTATCGCCTTCAGAGATGTGCTCGTACTCACCCAGAATCACGGCACCGACAGAGTCGCGCTCGAGGTTCAGGGCCAGACCGTAGGTGGGCAGGCCATCCTTACCGGCCGGGAACTCCAGCATCTCGCCCTGCATCACGTCGGACAGGCCGTGGATGCGGCAGATGCCGTCGGTCACGGACACGACGGTGCCCTGGTTGCGAATATCGGCGCTGGCAGCCAGCCCCTCAATGCGGCTCTTGATCAGATCAGAGATTTCTGCGGGATTGAGTTGCATGACTCTTTCCTTCTTTCCTTAGTTGTGCCGACAGCCAGGCTCGCGCCTTCAGGCCGTGAGGGCCACTTTCATTTGTTCCAGACGGGCTTTGACGGAGGTATCGAGCACCTCGTCACCCACCACCACGCGAATGCCGCCGATCAGGTTGGCATCGAGCTCGACAGCGACGTTGAGCTTGCGACCGAAACGCTTTTCCAGCGTTGCGGTCAGATCGGCCAGGGCAACGCCATCGATCGGGAACGCGCTGTACACCACGGCATCGGACGAACCACCCTGCGCGTTCTTGAGCGCACGGAACTGCGCAGCGATCTCCGGCAAGGCGTTCAGACGGCCGTTTTCGATCACGGTGCGCAGGAAGTTCTTGGCCTGATCCGGCAGCGCGGTCTTGGCAATGCCGCTGATCAGCTCGAACACCTGGTTCGTCGTGACCTTCGGGTTGGCGGCGAATTGCTGCAGGCCGGCATCGCCGGCGATGACAGCCAGTTCTTCCACCCAGGCCGCAGCGCCGTTCAGGTCCGCGCGGGCGGCCTTGAACAGGGCTTCGGCATAGGGGCGGGCAATGGTGGCAAGTTCAGCCATGGTTCACCTTACAGCTCGGTCTTCAGCCGATTGAGCAGATCAGCGTGGACACCGGCATTGACTTCCTTGCGCAGGATCTGCTCGGCGCCCTTGACTGCCAGTGCGGCGACCTGCTCACGCAGGGCCTCGCGCGCCTTGGCGGTCTGCTGCTCGGCTTCGGCCTTGGCAGCGGCGATGATCTTGTTGCCTTCGTCGGTGGCGCGGGCCTTGGCTTCTTCGATGATGCCTTGCGCACGGCGCTCGGCATCCGCCAGACGCGCAGCCGTCTCATTGCGCGACGTGGCCAGCTCCGCCTCGACGCGCTTGTTGGCAGCGGCGAGTTCGGTCTTGGCCTTGTCGGCGGCAGCAAGGCCGTCGGCGATTTTCTGGGCCCGCTCGTCGAGCGCCTTGGCGATCGGGGGCCACACGAACTTCATCGTGAACCACACCAGGATCGCAAAGACAACCGCCTGCAGGAACAGGGTTGCGTTAATGTTCACGGCTTGATTCCTTCTCTAGCGTGAAGGGGGTCCGTTGATTACTTCAGAACGAAGGGGTTGGCGAAGGCGAACAGCAGAGCGATAGCCACGCCGATCAGGAAGGCAGCGTCGATCAGACCGGCCAGAATGAACATCTTGGTCTGCAGTTCGTTCATCAGCTCGGGCTGGCGAGCGGAGGACTCGAGGAACTTGCCACCCATCAGAGCGATACCGATCGAGGCACCGATAGCGCCGAGACCAACGATCAGACCGCAAGCCAGTGCGACGAGGCCGAGAATGTTTTCCATGAGAAGCTCCTAAAAGTTAGTGGAAAAAAGAAAAAGGAAACGAATGAATGATCAGTGTGCGTCGTGCGCCTGACCGGTGTAGATCAGCGTCAGCATCATGAAGATGAATGCCTGCAGCGTGATCACCAGGATGTGAAACAACGTCCACACGGTACCCGCGATGACATGGCCGACGGCCAGACCCACACCGGTTGCCGACAGCGCCCAGCCGCCGCCCATGAGGGCAATCAGCATGAACACCAGCTCGCCGGCAAACATGTTGCCAAACAACCGCATGCCATGGGACACGGTCTTGGCAAGGTACTCGATCATCTGCATCAGGAAGTTCACCGGATACAGGGCCCAGTGGTCACCAAAGGGCGCAGCAATCAGTTCATGGGCCCAGCCACCCAGGCCCTTGATCTTGATGTTGTAGAACAGGCAGACCAGCAGCACCGAGCACGACAGGCCCAGCGTGGTGGAGAGGTCGGCGGTGGGCACGACACGCATGTAGTCCTTGAAGCCCAGGGCCGGACCAGCCGAGTGCCAGATCTGCGGCAGCAGGTCGACCGGCAGCATGTCCATGGCGTTCATCAGGAAGATCCAGACGAACACGGTCAACGCCAGCGGGGAGATCAGCTTGCGGCTCTTGGCGTTGTGGATCACGCCCTTGGCCTGGTTTTCCACCATCTCGACCAGGATCTCGACCGCGGCCTGGAAGCGACCCGGCACGCCGGCCGTGGCCTTGCGCGCAGCGCGCCACAGGAAGAAGCAACCCAGGATGCCGAGCACCACGGAGTAGAAGACGGAATCGAGGTTGAAGATGCTGAAGTCGACGATGCTGGTCTGCTTCACGCTCTGGAAATTGAAATCCTTCTGCAGGTGCTGCAGGTGGTGGACGATGTATTCGCCGGCCGTCGGGCCATGTGCTTCAGCAGACATAAATCACCAGTTCGTCAATTCAAATCTTTACCGCCGGCTTTTCGAGCGCGCCGGATGCAGCCACATGGCCACCCAGTACACCTTCATCGCCACCACGAAGCCGGCCAGCAACGCCAACCAGCTCAAGTGCGGAACCAGCCTGGGCGCCGCCAGCAGCAACGCCACCGTCAAGGCGATCTTGACCAGTTCCCACACAAAAAACCCTGCCAGTGCAGCACCCGCCACACCCGCTTGCCGCGACAGACCCCGCGCCATCAGCGCCGCCGGCACGCATACCGCCAGCGCCCCATAGCCGGTCGACCATGCCAGTTCGGCACGCCCGCTCACGGCCCAGGCCAAGCCGGCCGCCAGCACACCGGCCAGCGCCTGCCACCCGACGATCCGCCACGGCGACAGCACCGGATTCGACTCCCGCCAGCGACGCGCCTCGTCGGCGCTCAGCGGCTTGAAATCGGGCTCCAGCGCCTCATCTGTCTCATCAGCAAAGGCCGACGGCTTGCGTTGCGGCGTGTTTTCAGACATCAGCTTCGACACCCTGTTGGCAACCGTCTGCTCTTGCAAAGCCGCTCATTATACTAAGTATTATCCCCAACCCCGATCATTCCCGACTTCGGGCCCGGGACAAGCCCGCGGCAGGCAGTTGTGCCTCAGGTCCTGCTGGCATCCGCCCACCTGCAAAGTGAAAGCCCTGCAACGCCATGTACACCTTCCTCAAGTTCCTGCACCTGGTTGCCGCCATCGTCTGGCTCGGCGGCATGACCTTCATGCTGCGCGCGCTGCGCCCCGCCCTCGGTGAGACGCTGGAGCCGCCGCAGCGCCTGCCGTTGCTCGCAGGCGTGCTGCGCCGTTTCTTCCTGCTGGTGTGGCTGGCCGTGGTGGTGATCCTGCTCAGCGGCGGTTACCTGCTGGGCCACGCCGCAGCGCAGGCGGCACCGCTGGGCTGGCACCTGATGGCGGGCATCGGCACGCTGATGTGCTTGATCTTCGGCCACATCTATTTCGCCCCCTACCGCCGTCTGCACGCCGCCGTGGCGGCCGCGAACTGGCCAGAAGGGGGCCGGCGCGCCAACCAGATCGCCCTGCTGGTGACGGTGAACTTCTGGCTCGGCTGGCTGGCCATTGCCGCCATCACCTTCCTCGGCTGAGCCACAGCACGACACCATGCTGCCGCCGCTGCCCTGCTACCTGAATGGCGAGTACACGCTGCTGCCCGATGCCAAGGTCAGCGTCATGGACCGCGGCTTCGTTTTCGGCGACGGCGTGTATGAAGTGATCCCGGTCTATGGCGGCTGCCCGTTCCGCTTCGAGCAGCACCTGGCGCGACTGGCGCGCAGCCTGGCTGAGATCCGCATTCCCAACCCCTTGACGCCTGTGCAATGGCGCGCAATTGCTATTCGATTGATAGCGGATCATGCCCGCAGCATGCGCACTGAGGCCGCAAGCATCCATCAAACGCTGTACCTCCAGGTGACCCGCGGCGTGGCCCTGCGCGACCACGCCATGCTGCCCGACCTCACGCCCACCGTGTTCGCGCTGTGCAACAGCATGACACAGCCGAGCGCGGCGCAGCGGCAGGGCGGCGTGGCCTGCGTGTCGGCCGACGACTTCCGCTGGCACAAGGCACACATCAAGAGCGTGAGCCTGCTGGGCGCGGTGCTGGCACGCCAGATCAGCGTCGACGCCGGCGCGGTCGAGACCATCCTGTTCCGCGACGATTGGCTGACCGAGGCCTCGACCAGCAACGTCTGGATCGTGAAGAACGGCGTGCTGCTCGGCCCGCCGCGCAGCCACCTGGTGCTCGAAGGCATCCGCTATGGACTGCTGGAAGAGATCTGCCGGGCAGAATGCATCCCATATGAATTACGCCCGATCCGTCGCGCCGAGGTGCTGTCCGCCGACGAGGTGCTGCTGAGCGCCTCCACCAAGGAGGTGCTTCCTGTGACCCAGCTCGATGGCCTGCCGGTTGGCAGCGGCCGACCTGGCCCGATTTACGCCCGGCTCTACGCCGGCTACCAGGTCGCCAAAGCGGCCGCCCAGGCGCAATGGCGCAAGGAAACCCAGTCATGACCCCCTCCCCCCCGACCGGCGGCAACCCGCGCGCCGACTCGCTGATCGAATACCCCTGCCGTTTTCCCATCAAGGTGATGGGTGCCAAGGTGGACGGCTTCGTGCATGCCGTGACCACGGTGGCACACGCCTTCGACCCCACGTTTGACGCCGCCACCATCGAGTTGCGCGAGAGCAAGGGCGGCAATTACCTCGGCGTGACCATCACCATCACGGCCACCAGCCGGGAGCAGCTCGACGAGTTGTACCGCACCCTCTCCACGCACCCGATGGTGAAAGTCGTCCTGTGAGCATGGCGATGGAACTGCGTCAGCTCGGCCGGGTGGACTATGCGCCCACCTATCAAGCCATGCAGGACTACACGGCTTCGCGCACCGCCGACACGCCGGATACGCTATGGATTTGTGAGCATCCGCCGGTTTTTACACAAGGGCTGGCAGGCCTTTCGGACCACATCCTGATGCCGGGCGCCATTCCGGTGGTGGCCACCAACCGCGGCGGCCAGGTCACCTACCACGGCCCGGGCCAGGTGGTGGCCTACCCGCTGATCGACCTCAAGCGGGCCGGCTACTTCGTGAAGGAGTACGTCTACCGGCTGGAGGAAGCCGTGATCCGTACGCTGGCGCAGTTCGGCGTCACCGGCCACCGCGTGGCCGGCGCACCCGGCATCTATGTGCGGCTCGACGACCCGGCCTCGCACGCGCCGCTGCCGCAGCGGCCGCAGCGGTCCGCGCTCGGCTCGGCGCCGGACTTTGCCGGCCTGGGCAAGATCGCGGCCCTGGGGATCAAGGTCAGCCGCAATTGCACCTACCACGGCCTGGCGCTGAACGTGGCGATGGACTTGGAACCCTACTTCCGCATCAACCCCTGCGGCTACCACGGGCTGCAAACCGTGGACCTTTCTACAATCGGGGTGTCCGTCGACTGGGCGGACGCTGCCAACCTCCTGAGCCACCAGCTCACCAACCTGCTGACGCCCTGAAAGGGCCCGATCCCATGAGCACGCCTGAAGCCAACACGGTGCGCGAAGCGCAATCCGTCGAGACCTACGACCCGACCGCCAAGCAGAAGGCGGCGGCCAAGCTGTCGCGCATCCCGGTCAAGGTGGAGGCCGGCGAGGTGCTGAAGAAGCCGGACTGGATCCGCGTCAAGGCCGGCTCGCCCACCACGCGCTTCTACGAGATCAAGGACATCCTGCGCAGCAACAAGCTGGTGACGGTGTGCGAGGAAGCCAGCTGCCCCAACATCGGCGAATGCTTCGGCAAGGGCACGGCCACCTTCATGATCATGGGCGACAAGTGCACACGCCGCTGCCCGTTCTGCGACGTCGGCCACGGCCGCCCCGATCCGCTGGACGTGAACGAACCCAAGAACCTGGCCAAGACCATCGCTGCGCTGAAACTGAAGTACGTGGTCATCACGAGCGTCGACCGCGACGACCTGCGCGACGGCGGTGCCGGCCACTTCGTCGAGTGCATCCGCAAGACGCGCGAGCTCTCGCCCGGCACGCAAATCGAAGTGCTGGTGCCCGACTTCCGTGGCCGCGACGACCGCGCGCTCGAGATTCTGAAAGCCGCGCCGCCGGACGTGATGAACCACAACCTGGAAACCGTGCCGCGCCTGTACAAGCAGGCCCGCCCGGGCAGCGACTACCAGTTCTCGCTCAATCTGCTGAAGAAGTTCAAGGCCCTGTTCCCCCACGTGCCGACCAAGAGCGGCCTGATGGTGGGCCTGGGTGAGACCGACGAGGAGATCCTGGAGGTCATGCGCGACATGCGCGCGCACGACATCGAGATGCTGACCATCGGACAGTACCTCGCGCCCTCCACCTCGCACCTGCCGGTCAAGCGCTATGTGCATCCGGACACCTTCAAGATGTTCGAACGGGAGGCCTACAAGATGGGTTTCACCCACGCCGCCGTGGGGGCCATGGTGCGTTCCAGCTACCACGCCGACCAGCAGGCCCACGCCGCCGCCCTGGCCCGATGAGCACGCGCCAGGTCACGGACGAGCTGGAGTTGCTGGCCGAGCGGGTCGACCTGCCCGCGCACCCGCGCATCATTGAACTCGGTTGCGGCGCGGCGCACCTGTCGCGCAAGCTGCTGCAACGCTACCCGGCCAGCAGCGTCACCGGGCTGGAGGTCGATGAGCGCCAGATGGCGAAGAACCTGGAGCGACCGCAGGAACGCCTGCGCTTCGTCAACGCCGGCGCCCAGGCCATTCCCTTTGGCGACGGCAGTTTTGATCTGGCGCTGATGCTCAAGTCACTGCACCACGTACCGCTGGACCTGCTGGACCAGGCGCTGGCCGAAGTGCACCGCGTGCTGCGCCCGCAGGGCCTGCTTTATGTGTCGGAGCCGGTGTTCGCCGGTGCGCTCAATGAGGTGATGCGCCTGTTCCACGACGAGGAAGTCGTGCGCGCCGCCGCGCTGGCTGCCGTGCAGCGCGCCGTGGCCTCGGGCGCCTGGGAGCAGGTGGACGAAATCTTCTTCGAGACGCCGGTGCACTACCGTGACTTCGCCGAGTTCGAGCAGCGCATGATCGGCGTGACCTTTGTCACCCACCGGCTCGACGCCGCCACGCTGGCGGCGGTGCGGGCACGTTTCGAGCCACACATGACGGCCGATGGCGCCCACTTCACCCGCCCGATGCGCATCAACCTGCTGCGCCGGCGTTGACCCGAATTGCGGAGCTCGCTATTGATTCAATAGCTGCCAAATACCACTCCACTAGCCCGTGCGGCCGATTTGGCCAATAAATCAGGCCGTCGCCATGGCATCCCAGGCCTTGAGCGCCTCGGCCGCGTACATCAGCGCCGGGCCGCCGCCCATGTAGACGCAGACCGCCAGCATCTCCTCCAGTTCGGCGCGCGAGCAATCGAGCTTGCGCAGCGCCTTGACGTGAAAGCCGATGCAGCCGGAGCAGCGCTGCGTCACGCCAATAGCCAGCGCGATCAGCTCCTTGTGCTTGGTGCTGATGGCGCCTTCGGCCATGGAAGCGCGCGCCAGCTGGCCGAAGCCGGCCATGGCCTCGGGCTGGCCCTTGCGAAACGGGGCCAGGCTCTCGTTGATGTCCCGGATCAGGGACGGGTGGTCAAAAGTGCTCATGGGCAACTCCGGAGGGTTTGATACACCCCGTAGTATCAAGACCGCACCGCTTTGCGGTCTTGATGTAGCGCAAGGCGCGAGATCAGCCGCCCAGCAGTGTGGCCGGCTCGTCGTGCGCCAGCACCGCCTGCGCCCACGGCGTGAGCTTGGCCGTGTCAGCGCGCAGCACTTCCTGCTTGACAGCCAGGATCTGTGCCGGATGCATGGAGAAACTGCGCAGCCCCAAGCCGAGCAACAGGCGCGTCATGCTGGTGTCGCCCGCCATCTCGCCGCAGACGCTGACCTCCTTGCCCTGGGCGCGGCCCTCGGCAATGGTGTCGGCCACCAGTCGCAGCACTGCCGGGTGCAGCGGGTCATACAGGTGGGCCACCGACTCGTCGGCGCGGTCAATCGCCAGGGTGTACTGGATCAGGTCGTTGGTACCCAGCGACAGGTAGTCGAAATGCCGCAGGAAGGTCTTGAGCATCAAGGCCGCGGCCGGGATCTCGATCATGGCGCCAAGCTTGACCGGCCCGTAGACCTTGCCTTCACGGTCCAGCTCGGCGCGCGCCTGCGCAATCAGCGCCAGCGTCTGGCGGATCTCGCTCAGGTGCGCCAGCATCGGGATCAGCATCTTGACCTGCCCGTGCGCCGCTGCACGCAGGATGGCACGCAGCTGCGTCAGGAACATCGACGGATCGGCCAGACTCCAGCGGATGGCGCGCAGGCCGAGCGCCGGGTTGAGGTAGGTGCCGTCGGTGTAACTGCCGTCCATGGGCTTGTCGGCACCGACGTCCACCGTGCGGATGGTGACCGGCAGGCCGGCCATGCCTTCGACGGCACGCCGGTAGGCGTGGTACTGCTCCTCCTCGTCGGGCAGCTGGTTCTGGCGCCCCATGAAGAGGAATTCGCTGCGGAACAAGCCCACGCCTACCGCACCGGCCTGCAGCGCCGCGGCGGCATCTTCCGGCATCTCGATGTTGGCCAGCAGCTCCACCTTTTCGCCGTCGAGGGTGACCGCCGGCGTCTTGAGCAACCGCCCCAGGCGGCTGCGCTCCAGCGTCAGCTGGCGCTGCTTGTAGCTGTACTCGGCCAGGATGATGGGTGACGGGTCGACGATCACCACGCCGGCGTCGCCGTCGATGATCACCCAGTCGTCCTGGCGCACCAGCTGGCTGGCCGTGCGCGCACCCACCACGGCGGGGATGTCCATGCTGCGCGCCACGATGGCAGTGTGCGAGGTCTTGCCGCCGACATCGGTGACAAAACCGGCAAACACGCCCTGCTTGAACTGCAGCATGTCCGACGGGGACAGCTCGTGGGCGATCAGCACCAGCGGCGTGTCGGTGTCTTCCAGCGTCAACTCCTGCTGGGCACTGCGGCGTTCGCTGCGCACCGGCACCGGCAGCGCTGGGGACGCGCCGCCCTGCATGGCACGCAACACCTTCTCGGTGATCTGCTCCAGGTCTGCCTTGCGTTCGCGCAGGTACTCGTCCTCCATCTCGTCGAACTGGCGCGCGATCACCTCCAGCTGGGTGGTCAGCGCCCATTCGGCGTTGTAGAGCCGGTCGCGAATCCAGTGCTTGACGCCGCTGACCATCTCCTCGTCCTGCAGCAGCATCAGGTGGACATCGAGCAGCGCCCTGAGTTCGTGCGGCGCGTCCTTCGGGCCGAGCTGCGAGATGGTCTGCTGCAGGCGGTGGATTTCCTCCACCACGGCATCACGCCCGCAGCGCACGCGGTCAATCTCGCTGTCGACCTGCGCCGGCTCGATGAAGTAGTGCGCCACATCCACGCGGCTGGAGGCGACCAGCACGGCACGCCCGATGGCGATGCCACGCGCGACTGCCAGGCCGTGGATGGAAAACGTCATGTCACTCGCCCTCGCCGAATTTGTCGGCAATCAAGGCCAGCATCGCGTCGATGGCTTCCTGCGCCCGCTCGCCTTCGGCATCAAGCTCCACCGTGGTGCCGATACCGGCGGCCAGCATCATCACGCCCATGATGCTCTTGGCATTGACGCGGCGTTCGCCGCGCGCAATCCAGATCTCGCAGGGAAAACTGCCGGCCAGCTTGGTGAGCTTGGCCGAAGCGCGGGCATGCAGGCCGAGCTTGTTGCTGATGGTCGCAGTGGCTTTGATCATTCTTGCGTTTCCTCGAGTCCTTGTTCTTGCCGGCTCACGCACTGGCGGGCACTTGCATGACGCCCTGGCTGCCGCCGCTGACAGCGCGCGCCACCAGCTCATCCAGCGGCTGGTCCTGGTAGGTAACAGCGCGCAACAACATGGGCAGGTTCACGCCGGCCACCAGCCGCGCCGGCAGGCTGCCGAGCAGCTGGCGCGCCACGTTGCAGGGCGTGGCGCCCATCACGTCGGTCAGCAGCAGCAACGGCGCCTGGCCGAACCGGGCAGCCAGCTGCCGGGCCATGGCCAAGCTGTCTTGGGCTGACACATCGGGCTGCACATCGAACGCCAGCACCTCCGCCACCCGGTCCGGAAAGACATGGGCCACGCACTGGCGCAGCGCGCTGGCCAGCGGGGCATGGGCGATGATGAGAATGCCGTTGTTCATGGCGCGTGGGATGTCTGATTATGGCTTTTTGCCATCAGGAAATACATGTAGGAGGCGACACCCAGCGCGAGGAACACCGCCATAGCGCCCTGGAAGGCCTGCACCGTGCTGACGCCCAGCGCCTGAAAGCCGTCGACCAGCAGGCCGATGCCCCATTGCACGACGAAGATGCCGGCGAAGATGACCAGGTTGTAGGCTGACAGCGCGCGGCCCGCGAGCGCACTCGGGAAGGCCATGCCCACCGCCGGCTGCGCCAGCGAGATGCAGGTGCTGCTCACGCAATACAAGATCCAAAGCACGGCGGACCAGGCAGCCGCAGCATCACCAGCTACGATAATAATAGCAAGCACCGCCAGGCTGACGGGTGTACCCCAGGTGATCAGCCGGTCGGTCTGCCAACCGGCACGTGCCAGGTGCGGGTTCAACAGGCCCCAGAGCCAGAACGTGGCCAGCATGGACACATTGAGCCAGAACAGGCCGGTGGCGGCCTGCACCGGTGTGTAGCCCGCCACCCGGGTCATCCACGGCACGGCCCACAGCGTCTGGATGGCCACCATGCCGCCATAGTTGAAGAAGCCGATCGGCGTCATCTTGCGGAAGTACGGATGGCGCCAGACTTCCGCGTAGCTGCGCTGCGCCTGCGGCGGGCTGGCACCAGCCGTCGCCGGCGGCACCTCCCATCCGGGCACCTGCCAGGCGATCACCGCCATGGCCAGCAGCAGCAGCGCAGCCAGGCCCCAGAACAACGGACGCCACCCGAGCAGCGGCATCAGCCATTGCACCGGCAAAGTCGCCGCCACCATACCCATGGAGCCGGTCATCAGCATCCAGGAGTTGGCACGCAGCTGCGTGGTGGCGGCAAACCAGCGCCGGTAGCCGGTCAACGGCGCCATCAGGCAGGCCCCCAGGCCGACGCCGCACAGGATGCGAGCCAGCAGCAGGCCGGTGAAGCTGGTGGCCCATGAGAAGGCCAGGCAACCCACCACGGCCACGGCAAGGAAGCTCAGGATCACCTTCTTGGGACCATGCCGGTCCAGCCAGCTGCCCAGCGGCAGCTGCAGGGCGGCAAAGCCCAGGAAGTAGCCGCCGGCCAGCAGACCCAGGTCCCGCGCTTGCAGCGCGAACTCCTGCGTCAATGTGGGCGACAGGGTGGCGGTGACGGCCCGGATCAGGGCTGAGAAGAAATAGGCGAAGGCAAAGGTCAGGAAGACCACCACAGCCGTGCGGCGGGACAGCACGCTCATGGGAACGCCAGTCCCGCAAAGAAGGGCTCGGTCAGCTCCGGCCCCAGGCGCTCGGCGTAGACCACCGCGTGAAAGAGGTGCGTGCCCTGGCTGAACCAGACCGCTTGCGCCATGACAGCCTGGCCATCAGGTCGCCGGCCCTGGGCTTGCAGGCGCACGGCCGACGGCTGCGCCGCAGCACCCTTGAGCTCAAATGCCGTGCGCTGCACCACCACCTCCGGCTCCTTGACGGCCATGGCCGCCAGCATGGCGGTCTGCCAGCCGGCCTGCACTTCGGCCATGCGGCTGCTGTCCTTGAGTTCAACGTGCGAGACCGCAAACAGCGCGGAGCCGGCCTCGCAGCCCACCATCTGCAACTCGACCGGCTGCCCGGCCAACTCCACCGGCCGGCTGCCCTGATCCGGCTTGCACGGCAGCAGCGCCTTCAGCGTGCTTGAAGCGACGCGCACTTCGCGCCAGTTGAGTGTGGGATTGCAGCCGGCCAGCATCAGGCTGCTGGCCAGCAGGAGCCAGAGAAAACGAAACATGGCTTGATTATCGTTGCTGCACCAGCATGGTGCCTGGCGATGCCGGAACGCGCACGTCCGCCGGTTATTTCAGTGCACCGAACACCTTGCCCAGCACGGCGCTGCCCGTGCCCACCGGGTCGCGGCGGATCTGGCGCTCCTCCTCACCGATCATGAAGTACAGGCCGTCCAACGCCTTGCCGGTGACGTACTGCTGGATGCTGGCGTCCTCGCGCCGCACCAACCCGAGCTCGGCCGCCTTGCCGGCCAGCTGGTTGTATTGCGCGGCCGCCCCGACCTTCTCGGTGCTGCGCGTGACAACCGGCAGGAACTTCTGCGTCAATGGCTGGCGGGTCTTTCCGGCGAAAAAGTCGGTGACCGAGGTGTCGCCGCCGCCCAAAATCTTCTTGGCGTCGTCCACACTCATGCTGCGCACCGCCGCCAGCAGCATGTCGCGCGCCTGCGGCACCGCGGCCTCGGCAGCACGGTTCATGGCCGTGACCAGCTCGTCCAGCCGCGCGCCCCAGCCGAAGGTACGCAACAGTTGCGAGGCATCGTTGAGATAGCCTGGCAGCGGGATGCGAACTTTTTCGTTGCCGAGGAATCCATCCGTCTTGCCCAGCGAGTTGACGGCCGCGCGTGCACCCTGCTCCAGCGCCGCCTTAAGCCCCTTGGCGGCATCGCCCTGGCTGAGGTCGGCCAGCGTGACGGCGCGGGCCTGGCCCGCCAACACGGCCGAGCCCAGACCCAACAGAGGCAAGCAAACGGAATTAAACTGGCGTCGATCCATGGATATCACCTGCGTATGAAACGAGCTTTCTATCTTGCCGCATTCTTGGCGGTTGTTGCCTCGATCTGGATGATGTTCCAGACCAGCGGCATCAGCACGGCGCCGGAGTCCACCTTCGTGCTGCTCGATGGCTCGAAGAAGAGCACCGCCGACCTCAAGGGCAAGGTCACGCTGGTGAATTTCTGGGCCACCAGCTGCACCACCTGCGTGGCTGAGATGCCCGAGCTCAGCGCCACCTACGAGAAGTACCGGGCCCGAGGCTTCGACACCCTGGCCGTCGCCATGAGCTACGACCCGCCGAGCTACGTCGTCAACTTCGCCGAGACGCGCAAGCTGCCCTTCCCGGTGGCGATCGACAACACGGGGGCCGTGGCCAAGGTCTGGGGGGATGTGCGCCTCACGCCCACGACCTACCTCGTCAACAAGCGCGGCGAGATCGTGAAGCGTTATGTCGGCACACCCGATTTCGCCGAACTGCACCGCCTGATCGAGACGCTGCTGGCCCAGGCCTGATCGCCACCACACGTCAAAAAAAGCGGCCAGGGGGCCGCTTTTTCGTTGACGGGATGGCGTGCGGACTACTGGGCGCGGTAAGCGTCGTGGCAGGCCTTGCAGCTCCCCGACACGGCCGTGACCGCGGCCTTCACATTGTCCAGGTTGCCGGTCTTGGTGGCGGCCGTCAGCTTGGCCATCTCAGCCATCATTTTGTCGGCACCTTCCTTGAACTTGGCCTGTTCCTTCCAGATCTCCGGCTTGGCCTTGGTGTCGCCCTTGTCGGTACCTTCACCGAATCCGGCCCACGGCAGCTTGGACATGTACTCGGCCACGGCCGCGTTTTCGGCCGCCACCTTGGCGTCAAAGGGAACTCGACCGCTGGCCATGGCACCAACGCGAGCATAGTGCTGCTGCATCACGAACAAGGCGTTCTTGCGGTACTTGATGGCGTCGTCCGGCTTGGCAAACTGGGCCGCGGCGCTGCCCGCAAAGCCGAGGGCCGCACTGACGAGAACGAGGGCGGTGATCTTTTTCATGGTAGTCCTTCGTGGGTTGAGGGTGGGGCTGACGCCTGAGTGAGTCTATAGAGTTGGCAAAAGTTCATCCATTGCCCCCGACTCAGGGAAAATACCAATCTTCGTCCCCCCGTGTTTCAACATTTTGAAGGTGCTTGCCATGTCACACACGATTAGGGTCTGGGACCTCCCGACGCGCGTTTTCCACTGGGCACTGCTGGTCTGCGTCATCGGCTTGGTCGTCACCGGCCAGATTGGCGGCGCCATGATGGATTGGCACTTCCGCTTCGGCTACGGCGTACTCTCGTTGCTGCTGTTCCGCCTGGTTTGGGGTTTGCTCGGCGGGCGCTGGTCGCGTTTCGCCAGCTTTGTCTACAGTCCCGCCACTTTGCTGCGCTACCTGCGCGGTCAGGCCACCCCCGAGTCCAACGTTGGCCACAACCCCTTGGGCGCACTGTCG
>CALRMF020000022.1:0-18014 GCA_943369035.1 Curvibacter sp. AEP1-3 | reverse complement strand
CAGGCTGCCGGTCTTCAGGTGGGCACTGCCGACGGCACCGTTGCGCATGCGGCGCAGCGTGCCGTCCACGCCGGTGATCGGCAGCGAGGAGGCGAGTTCCGGCAGCAGCGGCGAGCGCCAGGCGTGCTGCAGCAGCCGCGCCAGCGCCTGCGCCGTGATGCGCTCGCTGCGCGACAGGCCAGAGCCGTTGTCGAGCACCGGCACCTCCTCGCTGCCGAAACGGTCCTTCCACCAGCCCTGCAGCACCTCACGCGAGGCGGCATGGCTGCCGACGCCCTGCTGCACCAAACTGAGGGTCAGGAAGAGCTGCTGCGCCATCACGTTGTTGCTGTACTTGTTGACGTCGCGGATCACCTCCGCCAGTGCCGGCGAGGCCAGCTCGAAGGCCGGCACCAGCCCGGCGGGCACCTTGCCCTCGCGCACCCGGCCCTGCAACTGGCCGCCCATCTCGCGCCACATCCCTTCCACAGCGCGTGTGGCGTAGCTGGCCGGATCGGCATAGGCCAGCGGCCATACCTTCTCGCCGCAACTGGCGGGGTAGCGGCCGGCAAAGCGGATGCGCGCCGGGTCGGAGAAATCGGCGCGCAGCGCGGTGCGCCAGTCGCCGCAGTCGGTCTCGATCAGCGGCACGTGCGTCGGCAGCTGCACCCCGGCCAGCGGCGGGTCGTAGCTCACGTGCGCGGCGTTGGCGGTGCGGTCGGGCACGAAGGTCATGACCACGGCCTTGTAGTTCAGCAGCAGCGCGTCGGGTGCGGCGTTGTAGGGCCGCAGCCGTTCGCCGTCGAACTCGCCCGGGTCGGGTGCGGCCACGTCGAAGGCACTGCGGTCAAGCACGATGTCGCCGGCAATCGTCTTGATGTCCAGTCCCTGCACCCGGCGCAGCAGCAGCCACAGGCGCTCCAGCACCAGCTTGGGGTCGCCCTGGCCCCTGATGTAGACGTTGCCATACAGCGTGCCGTTGCGTGCCGTGCCTTCCACATAGACCGGCGTGGTCCAGCTGTAGGTCGGCCCCAGCGTGTCGAGTGCCGCGTAGGTGGTCACCAGCTTCATCAACGAAGCCGGGTTCACCGGCACGCCGGCGCGGTGGCTCAGGCGCGGCGTGGCGCGGCCCTCGACATCGACCACCACAGCCGTGAGGGCCTCGGGCGGTACCTTGGCGCGCGCCAGCGCGGCGGTCACATCGGCCGGCAGGCGGCTCTGGGCGTGGCTCAGGCTGCCAGCCAGCAGCAGGGTGGCAGCCAGCAGGCTGCGCAGGGGGTTCGGGCGGCGAGGAGGAAACACGGGCATGGCGCGGACAGTCTAACGCCGCACGCCGATAATCGCGGCATGCATTTCCTCAAGGGCCTGTCGCCGCGCACGGTCGGCATCGGCGCGGCGGTCATCACCGTCGCCATCTGGACCGCCTTCATCGTCATCGCGCGCGCGTCGGCCCAAGGCTCGCTGTCGCCGTTCGACATCGCACTGGCGCGCATCATCGGCGCCAGCCTGGTGCTGCTGCCGCTGGGCGCCTGGCTGGTGCGGCGCGATCGGGCCCTGGCGCAGGCCGGCGCGCCAAGGCTGCCCAGTGGCGGCGCGGCCTCCTTCTTCGGCTTGTCACCGCTGGGCTTGCGCGTGACGGCCGCCTGCGGCGTGTTCGGCGGCTTTGGCTACGCGGTGCTGGCCTATGCCGGCTTCTTCTACGCCCCGGCGGCGCATGCCTCGGTGCTGATGCCCGGCAGCCTGCCGCTGTGGACCACGCTGCTGGCAGTCCTCATCCTGCACACGCCCATCACGCCGGCGCGCGCCATCGGCCTGGCCTGCATCGTCGGCGGTGACCTGCTGGTGGGCGGCGCCAGTCTGCTCAAGGCCTTCGGGGGCGGCGAAGTCTGGAAGGGCGACCTGCTGTTCATGACGGCGGCCATGTGCTGGTCGGCCTACAGCGTGCTGGCGCGCCGCTATGGCCTGGACGCCGTGCGCGCCACCGCGGCCGTCACCGTCTTCGCGTTGTTTACCTATGTGCCGGTGTACGCCCTGCTGCTGGGGCTGGAGCTGCTGCACAGCCAGCTGGCCACGGCGCCGCTGGGCGAGGTGCTCTTTCAGGTGCTGTTCCAGGGTGTGGGTTCGGTGGTGATCTCGGGCATCACCTTCGTGCGCATGATCCAGTACTTCGGCCCGGTGCGCTCAACCATGATCACCGCGCTGGTGCCCGGCCTGTCGGCGCTGGGGGCGGTGGTGTTCCTCGGTGAGCCGCTGTACTGGAACCTGATCGCCGGCCTGGTGCTGGTGACGGTCGGCATCACCTTCGGCGTGCGCAAGGCGGTTACTACCAGTTCAGAAGCGCCTGGCGCTGATTCCACAAGGGCCAAAGCCTGATTTGTCCATGAAACTGCTTGCCTTCGACACCAGCACGGAACTGATCTCCATCGCCGTCACGCGTCCGGTGGACGGCCAGCCGCGTGTCTGGCAGCACACCGGCGCCGGTGGTGCGCAGGCGTCCAGCGCGCTGATCCCGGCCATCGAACTGCTGCTGGCCGAGGCCGAGTTGCGGCTGGACGCGCTGGACGCCATCGCCTTCGGCCAGGGGCCAGGTTCCTTCACCGGCCTGCGCACCGCCTGTGCCGTGGCACAAGGGCTGGGCTTCGGCGCCGGCGTGCCGCTGCTGCCCATGGACACCCTGCTGGCGGTGGCCGAGGAGGCGCGTGCGCAGCAGGCGCCGGCGCAGCGCGAACTGCGCCTGCTGGCCTTGCTGGATGCGCGCATGGACGAGCTCTACGCGGCGCACTACGTCTGGCAGAACGGGGCCTGGACGCAAGGCGCCGACTACGCCCTGCTCAAGCCCGAGGCGGTGCAACTGCAGCACAGCACGGCCCTGGCCGGCAATGTGTTTGCCGAGTACGGCGAGCGCCTGCCGGTCGATGCCGACGTGCCGCGCTGGCAGGCCCTGCCCACCGCCGCGGCCATGTTGCGGCTGGCGCCAGCGCTGCTGGCGGCCGGCCGCGCCGTGCCGGCCGAGCAGGCCCTGCCGCGCTACATCCGCGATAAAGTCGCCAAGACCACGCTGGAGCGCGAAGCCGAGAAGGCGGCGCGCTGACCTACCTACCCATGCCATGAGTGCCGTCCCGCAGCCGATTGAAGCCCGTTTCGAGCCGCTCACGCCCGAGTGGCTCGACGAGGTGCTGCGCATCGAGCAGCGCGCCTATCCGCACCCGTGGACGCGCGGCAACTTCCTCGATGCCATCCACTCCGGTTACCAGGGCCAGTTGCTGCTGGCCGGGGACACCCTGCTGGGCTACTTCGTGGCCATGCGGGGCGTGGACGAGGTGCACCTGCTCAACATCACGGTGGCGCCGGAGTTCCAGCGCCAGGGCTGGGCGCGCGTCATGCTCGACGCGCTGGCCACCTGGGCGCGCGGCCTGGCGGCCGAGTGGCTCTGGCTCGAGGTGCGCGTGAGCAATGCGCGCGCCCAGGCGGTGTACGAGGCGCACGGCTTTCGCCGCGTCGGCCAGCGCAAGGGCTATTACCCGTCCGGTCGCGGCGAGCGCGAAGACGCCGTGGTGATGAGCCTGCATCTGTAGGCGATCAGGGACAATGGCGCCATGAGCTTGGAACTGGATGCGCGTCAACGCGCGATGCTGGAGGAGATGGGGATTCGGGTGTGGCAACCCGAACCCTCCTTGGGGCGGATGGACGGTGCCCCCCCCAGCGCTCCTCAAGGGAGGGAGGCCGCCGAGCCGGCGGCCGCTGCGGCCGTGGCACGCCCGGTTGCAGGGGCGGTGACGCCAGTTCATGAACCTGCGCCGCTGGTGGCGCAAGCCCTGCCGGCCGACATCGCGGCGCTGGACTGGGACGCGCTCGAACAGGCAGTGGCAGGCTGCCAGGCCTGCGGCCTGTGCCAGGGCCGCAAGAACACGGTCTTCGGCGTCGGCGATCGGCGTGCGCGCTGGCTGGTGGTGGGCGAAGCCCCGGGCGAGAACGAAGACCTGCAGGGCGAGCCCTTTGTTGGCCAGGCCGGCCAGTTGCTCGACAACATGCTCAAGGCCATCGGTCTGGACCGCGGCGCCCGCGGTGACCAGGGCGTCTTTATCGCCAACGTGCTCAAGTGCCGCCCACCGGCCAACCGCAATCCGCAGCCGCAGGAGGTGCTGAAATGCGAGCCCTACCTGCGGCGCCAGGTCGAGCTGCTGCAGCCGCGGATCATCCTGGCGCTGGGCCGTTTCGCCGCCCAGTCGCTGCTGCAGGCGACGGTGCCGGATGTGGCCAGCGTGCCACTGGGCAAGCTGCGCGGCCAGGCGCACCAGTACCAGGGCGTGCCGGTGATCGTGAGCTACCACCCGGCCTATCTGCTGCGCACGCCACAGGACAAGGCCAAGGCCTGGGCCGACCTGTGCCTGGCGCTCGATGTCGCGCAACGTCTGCCGGCGCGATAAACGTTCTGCGCGAGAAGACTTCAACATGCCTAAATTTCTGCGTTACTTGCTCACCGGTCTGATCATCCTGCTCGGTCTGGCGGCTGCCTGGACCTGGCTGAGCCTGAGCTGGAGTTATGCCGAGGGCGAGCGCGCCGGTTATGTGCAGAAGCTGTCCAGGAAGGGCTGGCTGTGCAAGACCTGGGAGGGCGAGATTGCCATGGTGACCATGCCGGGTGCCATCCCGGAGAAATTCGAGTTCAGCGTGCGTGACGACGTGGTGGCGCAGAAGATCAATGCCCTGGCCGGCAAGCGCGTGGTGCTGCATTACCGCCAGCACAAGTTCGTGCCGACTTCGTGTTTTGCCGAAACCGAGTATTTCATCCACGACGTACGCGAGGTACTGGAGACCCAGACGCCATCGCCCCTGGCACCCAGTGCCGCGCAGGGTGAACTCCAGCCGCCGCGCTGAGCCACGCGAGCGCCGTTACGGCCGGTCCCTTCGGGTAAGTGATCCATGCGTCCGACCACCGCTGTCTTCATCGCCACCAGCCTGGACGGCTACATTGCCCGGCCGGATGGCGGCATCGACTGGCTGCTGCAGGCGAATGCTGCGGTGCCGGCCGGCGAGGACTGCGGCTACCAGGCCTTCATGGCCACGGTGGACGCGCTCGTGATGGGGCGCAAGACTTTCGAACAGGCCTTGCAGTTCGATCCCTGGCCTTATGCCGGCAAACCGGTGGTGGTGCTGTCGCGGTATGGGGTGAACGTCCCGGCGGCGCTGCGCGACGAGGTCAGCGTGAGCGCCGACGCGCTGCCCGAGCTGCTGGCGCGGCTGTTGACAACCGGTGCGCGCAAGCTCTACATCGATGGTGGTGAGGTGATCCAGAGTTTTCTGCGCGCCGGCCTGATCGATGAGCTCACCATCACGGTCATCCCGGTGTTGCTGGGCGCGGGCCGGCCGCTGTTCGGTCCGCTGGACGCCGATGTGGCGCTCACGCATGTGGCGACGCACGCCTATCCGTTCGGCTTTGTGCAACACCACTATCGCGTGCAACGCAGCGCATGAGCAGCACGGCACCGACCGACAGCGCCCGCCTGTTCCTAGCCTTGTGCCCCGGGCCGACGGTGCAGGCGGCGCTGGCCGGCCACGCGGCCGCCTGGCACTGGAATGACGAGGCAGTGCGCTACGCGCCCCCGGACTGGCATGTGACGCTGCACTTCATTGGCGCGGTGCCGCGCGCGCGCATCGGCGCACTGCGTGCGGCGCTTGAGGTGCCCATGCAGCCGTTCGAGCTGCGCTTTGGCACGCCCGCCCTGTGGCCGCACGGGCTGGCGGTGCTGTTGCCGATGGCTACGCCGACGGCCTTGCAGCAGTTGCACGATGCACTGGGCCAGCGTCTGCGCCAGGCGGGCTTGCGCACCGACGAACGTCCCTACCGCCCGCACCTGACGCTGGCGCGACGGGCTGCGACGGCCCAACCGCCCGCGCAGTGGCCGGCCTGGGGCTGGCCCGTGTCGGGCTATGTGCTGATGGAGTCGACTGGCGATGTCGCGGCGCGCTACCGCGTGCTGCAGCGCTACGGCCTGCCCGGTACGGCAGAAGCCCTGCTCCCTTGAAGCAAAATCGGGGGAGAGGAAAGAACTGCCCACCATGAGCCCAGCCGCCGACAAAGAAAAAGAACCGTCGATGGAAATCTACGGCGAACCGGGTCACCTGATCCGGCGCGCGCAGCAGATTGCCGTGTCCAAGTTCCACGAGGTACATGGCCGCCATCTGACGCCGATCCAGTACGCCATCCTGCGCACCCTGCACCAGGCGCCCGGCATCGACCAGGTGACGCTGGCGCAGCTGATCGCGCTCGACACCTCGACCACGGCCGACATCGCGGCGCGGCTGGAGGCCAAAGGCTGGATCCTGCGTGAGGTGCTGCCGCGCCGCCAGCGCCGCTTGTCGCTTACCCCGGCGGGTGAGGAGGTGCTGCTGGAGCTCAAGCCCGGTGCCGACATCCTGTATGAAGGCATCATGAGCAGCTTGGAGCCGGCCGAGCAGAAGGAGTTCATGCGCTTGCTGCGCAAGTTCGTGCACCTGCACGACAGCCAGAGCAAGCCGGAAGGCCGCCCGGCCAAGGCTTCGGCACCGGGGCGCCGTTCCCGCACCTGAGCCGGCCCGTCGCCTGTCGGGAAATCCGGCACCCTAGGGTTACTACTTAGTCGGAGGGCTTTTGTCGCCAGCGTTCATTCAGTACAATGAATCACATTCAGTATACGGAATGACTGAATCCGACTAACCTGAACCTAGCGAGGTAGCCCATGTTTCCGAAAAACACCTGGTATGTAGCCGCCACGTCCAACGAGATCGACGAGAAGCCGCTGGGCCGCACGATCTGCAACGAGCGCATCGTGTTCTACCGCGGCGAAGAGAACAAGGTTGCCGCTGTGGAAGACTTCTGCCCACACCGTGGCGCGCCGCTGTCGCTCGGCTACGTCTGCGAAGGCAAGCTGGTCTGCGGCTACCACGGCCTGGAAATGGGCTGTGACGGCAAGACCGTGCACATGCCGGGCCAGCGCGTACGCGGCTTCCCCGCCATCAAGGCCTACCCGGTGGTCGAGCGCTACGGCTTCATCTGGGTCTGGCCGGGCGATGCGAGCAAGGCCGACGAGGCCAAGATCCCGGTGCTGGAGTGGTACGACCACCCCGAGTGGGCCTACGGCGGTGGCCTGTACCACATCAAGTGCGATTACCGCCTGATGATCGACAACCTGATGGACCTGACGCACGAGACCTATGTGCACAGCACCTCCATCGGCCAGAAGGAAATCGACGAGACGCCCTGCAAGACCACAGTCAATGGGGACGAGGTCGTGACAGCACGCTACATGAACGGCATCATGCCGCCGCCTTTCTGGAAAGCCGCACTGCGCAGCAACAACCTGCCGGATGACGTGGTGGTCGACCGCTGGCAGATCTGCCGCTTCACGCCGCCGAGCAACGTGATCATCGAGGTTGGTGTCGCGCTTGAAGGTCAAGGCGGCTATGACGCGCCGAACGACAAGAAGGTCTACAGCAAGGTGATCGACTTCATCACGCCAGAGACCGAGACCTCGATCCACTACTTCTGGGGCATGGCACGCAAGTTCAACCCCAAGGACAAGGCGCTGACCGCCACCATCCGTGAAGGTCAGGGCAAGATCTTCGCGGAGGACCTGGAGATGCTGGAGAAGCAGCAGCGCAACCTGCTCGACTATCCTGACCGTGCCCTGCTGATGCTCAACATCGACGCTGGTGGTGTGCAGTCGCGCAAGATCATCGACCGCCTGGTGGCGGAAGAACGCGCACAGGCCTGAGGCACACGATGAGTTCTGCCCAGACCCTGCAGGTGCGCGTGGCGCGCAAGGCCACCGAAGCGCTGGACATCGTGACACTGGAACTGGTGGCCACGGACGGTAGCGCGCTGCCCGCCTTCGGCGCCGGTGCCCATATCGATGTGCAGTTGCCTGGTGGTATCACGCGCCAGTACTCGCTGTGCAACGACCCGAAGGAAACCCATCGCTACCTGATCGGCGTGCTGCGCGACCCCGCCTCGCGCGGCGGCTCGCTGGCGGTGCACGACCGGGTGAAGGAAGGCGACGTACTGCAGATCAGCACGCCGAAGAACCATTTCCCGCTGGCGCACGACGCGAAGAAGAGCCTGCTCTTGGGCGGCGGCATCGGCATCACGCCCATCCTGTGCATGGCCGAGCGGCTGGCCAACACCGGTGCGGCATTCGAGATGCACTACGCCACACGCTCGGCAGAGCGTACGGCCTTCCGTGAGCGCATCGCCAAGTCCAGCTTTGCCGACCAGGTGGCATTCCACTTCGATGACGGCGCCGCTGAGCAGAAGCTCGACCTGGCCCGCCTGTTGGTCAAGCCCGAAGCCGGCACGCATCTGTACGTCTGCGGCCCCAAGGGCTTCATGGATGCAGTGCTGAATACGGCGCGCGCCCAAGGCTGGCCTGAGGATCAGCTGCACTACGAGTTCTTTGGTGCCACGGTGGAGAAGTCCGACAGCGACGCCAGCTTTGAAGTGAAGCTGGCCAGCTCGGGCCGCATCGTCATGGTGCCGAAGGACAAGACGGTGACGCAGGCGCTGGCGGAAGCCGGTGTCGAGATCATGATGTCCTGCGAGCAGGGTGTGTGCGGCACCTGCCTGACGCGGGTGCTCGAAGGCGTGCCGGACCACAAGGACAGCTACCTCACGCCCGAGGAGCAGGCGGCCAACGACCAGTTCCTGCCCTGCTGCTCGCGCGCCAAGACGCCGCAGCTGGTGCTCGATCTCTGATCGTCGGGGACCCTCATCGAACCCGGCTGCGGCCGGGTTTTTTCATTCAGCGTTGGCGCGCCGGCAGCAGCACCGAGGCAATCGCTAGCATCATCAGTCCGACGGCGGCATAGTCCTGCCAGTGCAAGCGCTCGCCCAGCCAGAACGAACCGCTGAAGACGCCGATCACCGGGATCAGCATCACGCTCAGGGTCGAGGCCACAGGCGTCAGATGGCGTGCCAGAGACAGAAACAAGGTCTGCACCACGCCAAAGATCAGCACCGCATTGAAGACGATGGCGCCCCAGGTCGCTGGCGGCGGCGCCGACCACTGCGGCTGCTCGAGCAGCAGTGCCAGCACGCTGACCAGGATGGTGGTCATGACGGTCATCCAGAACGAGATGGTGAGCGTCGGTACCGGCAGCGTGGTGCGCCGCATCAGCTGCACGCCCATGGCCCAGGCCAGGGCCGATATCAGCGCGTACAGCACGCCCAGGGGCCGGCCGGCCAGGTTGGTGAACTCATGCCACAGCAACAGCAGCACGCCCGCGGCCGCCGCGGCCACGCCTCCCCAGCCGCGCCAGGACAGGCGCTGTCGGAACAGCAGGGCGCCCAGCAGGGCGGAGAAGATGGGCATGCTGTAGCCCAGGATGGCGGCGCGCCCGCTGCTGAGTGACTTGACCGCCACGATGATCAGCGGATGCCAGAGGAACATGTTGAACACGGCCAGCCAGAACAGCTCGCGCCAGTGCGCGCGCGGAATGTGAAACGGCGCCTGGGTCAACCACAGGCCGAGCGCCATCACCGGCAGGCCCAGCCACATGGAGATGACGCGAAAGGTCAGCGGAGGGTAGTCGGTGACGCCGATCTTCATCACCGGCCAGTTCAGGCCCCAGATCAGGGTGATGAAAACCAGGCCGATCAGTTGCTGTCGGTTCAGGGTGGACATGGGGCACGATTGTGGCTGCAAATCGGCAAGGGCCTGTGCCTGGGGTAGCGCCGGGGCGGCTTCTTACAATAGCGCCATGACTTTCCTCGACATGCTGCGCGCCGCCGAGCGCCAAAACGGCTCGATGTTGTGCGTGGGGCTGGACCCCGAGCCGGCCAGGTTCCCGGCCGCGCTCAAGGGCGACAGCCGCAAGATCTACGACTTCTGCGCATCCATCGTCGACGCCACCGCGGACCTGGTGATCGCCTTCAAGCCGCAGATCGCCTACTTCGCCGCCCATCGCGCTGAGGACCAGCTGGAAAAGCTGATCGGCCACATGCGCCGTGTGGCGCCGCAGGTGCCCATCATCCTGGACGCCAAGCGCGGCGACATCGGCAGCACGGCCGAGCAGTATGCGCGCGAAGCCTTCGAGCGCTATGGTGCCGATGCCGTGACGCTGTCGCCCTTCATGGGTTTCGACTCGGTCGCACCCTACCTGAAATACGAGGGCAAGGGTGCCTTCCTGCTGTGCCGCACCTCCAACCCCGGCGGCGATGATTTCCAGAACCAGCACCTGGCCGACGTGCCGGGCCAGCCGCGCCTGTACGAGCACATTGCCGCGCTGGCGCAAGGCCCGTGGAACCTGAACGGCCAGCTCGGACTGGTGGTCGGTGCCACCTACCCGACCGAGATCGAACGCGTGCGCGCCGTGGCGCCCACCGTGCCGCTGCTGATTCCGGGTGTCGGCGCCCAAGGCGGCGATGCCGTGGCCACGGTCAAGGCCGGCTGGCGTGCCGCCGGTGGCGAAACGACGGCGCCGATCGTGGTCAATTCCTCACGCGCCGTGCTCTATGCCTCGGCCGGTGACGACTACGCTGCTGCCGCCCGGCGCGAAGCGCAGAAGACACGCGATCTGCTGCAGGCCGCTCAAGGTTAAAGGCGCTTTACCGACGTAACAGTGTGCAAGACGGCGTGGCTAGAGGCCGGGCCGCCGCTACAGTGCTCCCGGGCTGGCCCGATGCCGGCCAGGAGTTTGAAATGCACAAGAAATCCGATCGTTGGAACACCTTGGGCGTCACCCTCGCCCTGATGATGAGCATGGCCGGTACAGCGCTGGCCGAGAAGCCCGACTGGGCGGGCGGACCGGGCAAGTCCCGGCAGCGCGAGGAACGGCGCGAGGAGCACGGCGGCGAGCGCCGCTACGGCGCCGATCCGCGTGCCGCGGGGGGCGTCGAGATCCGCATTGGCGGCTATTTTGGCAGCACCCAGCGCAGCATCGCCCACGACTATTACCAGCAAGAGTTCCATGGCGGGCACTGCCCGCCCGGCCTGGCCCGCAAGCGTAACGGCTGCCTGCCGCCGGGGCAGGCCAAGAAGTGGGCGCTGGGTCGGCCACTGCCCAGCGGCGTGGTCTATTACCCGCTGGAGCCGGGCATCCAGGTCCGCCTCGGCACACCGCCGGCCGGCCACAAGTTCGTGCGCGTGGCTGCCGACATCCTGCTCATCGCGGTGGGCACCAGCATGGTGGTGGACGCGATCGAGGACCTGGGACGCTGAAAATTGCTATCGTATTGATAGCTATCAGTGTCTGTTCCAAAAGGGCTGGATGCTGATTTCTATCTGATCCGTGGTGTCAGCCCGCTGTCGGCAACAGCGGCTTCAGATACCGCCCGGTGTGGCTGGCCGGGTTGGCGGCCAAGGCTTCCGGCGTGCCGGTGCCCACCACCGTGCCGCCGCCGGCGCCGCCTTCCGGGCCCATGTCGATCAGCCAGTCGGCGGTCTTGATCACGTCCAGGTTGTGCTCGATCACCACGATGGTGTTGCCCGCGTCACGCAGCTGGTGCAGCACCTTCAGCAACAGGTCGATGTCAGCAAAGTGCAGACCGGTGGTCGGCTCGTCCAGGATGTAGAGCGTGCGCCCGGTGTCGCGCTTGGACAGCTCCAGCGCCAGCTTGACGCGCTGCGCCTCGCCACCCGAGAGCGTGGTGGCCGACTGACCGAGCTTCACATAGGACAGGCCCACGTCCAACAGCGTCTGCAGCTTGCGCGCTATCGTCGGCACGGCGTTGAAGAAGGCGTAGGCGGCCTCCACCGTGAGGTCCAGCACCTGGGCGATGTTCTTGCCCTTGTACATCACCTCCAAGGTCTCGCGGTTGTAGCGCGCGCCGTGGCAGACATCACAGGGTACGTAGACGTCGGGCAGGAAGTGCATCTCCACCTTCACCATGCCGTCGCCCTGGCAGGCCTCGCAACGGCCGCCGGCGACGTTGAAGGAAAAGCGTCCCGGGCCGTAGCCACGCTCGCGGGCCATCGGCACCTCGGCCATCAGCTCGCGAATCGCGGTGAAGAGGCCGGTGTAGGTGGCCGGGTTGGAGCGCGGCGTGCGTCCGATGGGTGACTGGTCGACGTTGATCACCTTGTCGAAGTGCTCGATGCCTTCGATCTCCTGCACCGGCGCCGGTTCGTCGTGCGCACGGTAGAGCTGGCGCGCCACGGCGGCGTAAAGTGTGTCGTTCACCAGCGTCGACTTGCCGGAGCCGGAGACGCCGGTGACGCAGGTGAACAGGCCTACCGGGATGTCGACGCTGACGTTCTTGAGGTTGTGGCCGCTGGCGCCGACGATGCGCAGCACTTCCTCGCGCGGCAGGGTGCGTGCGCGCGGCACCGCGATCTCGCGCGTGCGCGCCAGGTACTGGCCGGTGAGCGAATCTGGGTGAGCTTTCACCTCCTCGTAGCTGCCCTGCGCCACCACGCGCCCGCCATGCACGCCGGCACCGGGCCCCATGTCGATCAGGTGGTCGGCGGCACGCATCATGTCCTCGTCGTGCTCCACGACCAGCACGCTGTTGCCAATGTCGCGCAGGTGCAGCAGGGTGCCGATCAGGCGGTCGTTGTCGCGCTGGTGCAGGCCGATGCTGGGTTCGTCCAGCACGTACATCACGCCGGTGAGGCCGGAGCCGATCTGGCTGGCCAGGCGGATGCGCTGCGCTTCGCCGCCGGAGAGTGTCTCCGCGCTGCGGTCCAGGCTGAGGTAGTTCAGGCCGACGTCGTTGAGGAACTTCAGGCGCAGCCGGATCTCGCGCACCACCTTGTCGGCGATCTCGGCCTTGGCGCCGTGCAGTTGCAGGGTGTCGAAATACTCAAAGCACTCGCGCAGTGTCAGGTGGCTCACCTCATAGATGGCGCGTGCCTGTGCGTCTTCGCCGATCTTCACGTGGCGCGCCTCGGGCCGCAGGCGGGTGCCGGCACAGGCCGGGCACGGCTGGCTGCTGCGCAGCCGCGCCAGGTCCTCGCGCACCAGGGCCGAATCGGTCTCGCGGTAGCGTCGCACCAGATTCGGGATGATGCCTTCGAACGGGTGCTTCTTGCTCACCTTCTTGCCCTGCGAGGCGCCCGAGTCCATCACGTAGCTGAACTTGATCTCTTCCTCGCCCGACCCGTACAGCACCACCTGCTGCACCTGCGCGGTCAGCGACTCGAACGGATCCTCGACGTCGAACTTGTAGTGTTTGGCCAGGCTCTCCAGCATGGCAAAGTAATAGCCGTTGCGCCGGTCCCAGCCCTTGATCGCGCCGCCGGCCAGACTCAGCGAGGGGAAGGCCACCACGCGCGCCGGGTCGAACACCTCCTGCTGGCCAATGCCGTCGCAGCTCGGGCAGGCGCCCTGTGGTGAGTTGAAGGAGAACAGGCGTGGCTCCAGCTCGCTGATCGAGTAATGGCACAGCGGGCAGGCGAACTTGGCGTTGAACAGGTGTTCCGTTCCGTTGTCCATTTCCAGTGCAATGGCGCGGCCGCTGGCCAGGCGCAGTGCCGCTTCGAAGCTCTCGGCCAGTCGCTGGCGCAAGGCATCCGCCTCTTCACCGCCGCGCACCTTGAGGCGGTCGATCACCACGTCGATATCGTGCTTCTCGGTCTTCTTGAGTGTCGGCAGCTCGTCGAAGTTGCAGGCTACGCCATCGACGCGAAAGCGCACATAACCCTGCGCCTGCATGTCTTCGAACACCTCGGTGAACTCGCCCTTTTTCTCGCGCGCCAGCGGCGCCAGGATCATCAGCCGCGTGTCGGCCGGCAGTGCCAGCACCGCATCCACCATCTGGCTCACCGTCTGCGCCTGCAGTGGCAGGTCGTGCTCGGGGCAGTAGGGCGTGCCGGCGCGTGCGAACAGCAGGCGCAGGTAGTCGTGGATCTCGGTCACGGTGCCGACGGTGGAGCGCGGGTTGTGGCTGGTGGCCTTCTGCTCGATGCTGATCGCCGGGCTCAGGCCCTCGATCAGGTCCACATCCGGCTTGTCCATCAGCTGCAGGAACTGGCGCGCGTAGGTCGAGAGGCTCTCCACGTAGCGGCGCTGCCCCTCGGCGTACAGCGTGTCGAAGGCCAGACTGGACTTGCCCGAACCCGACAGGCCGGTGATCACCACCAGCTGGTTGCGCGGGATGTCGAGGTCGATGCCCTTGAGGTTGTGGGTGCGCGCGCCGCGGATGTGGATGGCCTGCTGCTGCAGGGCATGGGCGAGGTAGCGGCCTTCGTCGGCGGGCGCGCTCAAGGCGCCGTCTGGGATGGAGTTCAAGGTCTGTGCCGTCAACAAAACCCTCCATGATAGAGAAAGCCGGGCTTTCGCGCACCCGGGCGGCGACGCGGCGGCGGATCGGAGACAATCAGCGCTTTGCCCGTTGACCCGCCCGCCGACCTTGGCGGGCCAGCCTGAGCGGATCGTTCGCCTGTGTCGTCTACCCTGTCTTCCCATCCGTCTGCTGCCGATCCGAGTGCCATGACACCGGTGGAGCGGCGTGCCAGCCTGTCGCTGGCCGCCATCTTCGCCTTGCGCATGCTCGGCCTGTTTCTTGTGTTGCCGGTGTTCGCGCTGGAGGCGGCACGCTACCCAGGTGGCGATGACCCAGCCCTGGTTGGTTTGGCCATGGGCATCTATGGCCTGACCCAAGGTGTGCTGCAGCTGCCTTTCGGCATGGCGTCGGACCGGCTGGGACGCAAGCGTGTGATCGTGGCTGGCCTGCTGCTGTTTGCCATGGGCAGTTTCGTGGCGGCTTTCGCAGGCACCCTCACCGGTTTGATCATCGGCCGCTCGCTGCAGGGCGCCGGCGCCGTCTCGGCGGCCGTCACGGCCCTGCTGGCCGACCAGACGCGTGACGATGTACGCACCAAGGCCATGGCGCTGGTGGGCGCCAGCATCGGCCTGATGTTCGCGCTGTCGCTGCTGCTGGCGCCTTTGCTGGTCAACTTCATCGGCCTGGCCGGCCTGTTTGCGCTCACTGGCGCCTTGGCATTGGCCGGGGTGGCGGTGGTGCTTTGGTGGGTACCGCCGGAGCCGAAGCAGCACAAGGACACACCGCGCGGCAAGCTCTCGGAGGTGCTCACCCACGCTGGCCTGTTGCGGCTGGATGCGGGCGTTTTCATCCTGCACGCGGTGCAGTTGGCCATGTGGGTGGCCATTCCGGCCCTGCTGGTGCAGGCGGGGCTGGACAAGGACGACCACTGGTGGGTCTATCTGCCGGCGGTGCTGGCGTCATTCTTCGTCATGGGCGCGACCCTGTTTCCGCTGGAAAAGCGCGGCTACCTGCGCGCGGTCTTCCTGGCGGCCATCGGCCTGATCGGGCTGGTGCAGCTGGGTCTGCTGTGGAGTGCGCAGGCGCCGAGCATCGGCGTGCTGGCCTTCCTGCTGTTTGTCTTTTTCTGCGGCTTCAACGTGCTGGAGGCCAGCCAGCCCAGCCTGGCCTCGCGCATCGCGCCGCCGCACGCGCGCGGCGCGGCGCTGGGGGTCTACAACACGCTGCAGTCGCTCGGCTTCTTTGCCGGCGGCGTGCTGGGCGGCTGGCTGGTCAAAGAGACCGGCGTGCAAGGTCTGTTCCTGGCCTGCGCCGCCGGCATGGGCCTGTGGCTGCTGGTGGCCTGGCCGATGAAGGCGCCGGGGCGCAAGGCGCCATAATTGCCGGAATTATCTGGAGGAATTTCCCATGGCATCCGTCAACAAAGTCATCCTGGTCGGCAACTGCGGTCGCGACCCCGAAATCCGCTACCTGCCGTCCGGCCAAGCCGTGGCCAATGTGAGCGTGGCCACCTCCAGCCGCCGCAAGGACAAGAACACCGGCGAAACCGTCGAGGACACCCAGTGGCACCGCGTCACCTTCTATGACCGCCTGGCCGAGATCGCGGGCGAATACGTCAAGAAGGGCCAGCCGATCTACGTGGAGGGCCGCCTGAAGTACGGCAAGTTCACCAACAAGGACGGCCACGAACAGAACACCGTGGACATCATCGCCACCGAAATGCAGTTGCTGGGCCGTCGCGAAGGCATGGGCGGCCCGGACGAGGACAGCCCGGCACCGCGTCGCGCGGCCCCGGCCGCTCCGCGTGCCCCGGCCCCGGCGCCCCGTCAGGCACCGGCCAAGGCCTCGAGCGGCTTCGATGACATGGACGACGACATTCCGTTCTAAGCGTCGACCTGACATCTGGGTACCGGGCCCCGGCAGCCATCAGGCTGGCGGGGCTTTTTTGTCGGTCGGGTTGTACTGTGGGGGGTATTTGTGTATACTCCTGCCAGTATATGGAGATTGCCATGAACTCGACTCTTTTCTCAGTTGACCGGGCGCGCCGGTTGGTGCCGTGGCTGGCGGCCGTGGTGGTGTCGTCGGCCGTGGCGCAAGGCACGGTGCAGGTGCCCACGGTGCAAATCCAGGCCAAGGCGGTGTCCACCGGTTTCGAGATCGACGGGGTGATCCAGCCTGTCAAGCAGAGCGTGCTCTCGGCCCAGACCTCGGGCCGGGTGGTGACGCGGCTGGTAACGATGGGCGACCGCGTCAAGGCCGGCCAGCTGCTGGCCACCATCGATGACCGCGAGGCCGCCGTCGGCCTGCAGCGCAGCCAGGCCCAGGTGGCCCAGAGCGAGGCTGAGTTTCGCAACGCCCAGCTCCACTATGAGCGCACGCGTGAACTGCAGGCCAAGGGCTTTGTCAGCAAGGCGGCACTCGACATGGCCGAAACCCAATTCAAGGGCGCACAGGCGGGCCGCGATCAGGCGGCCGCTGGTGCCCGTCAGGCCGCGCTCGGCCAGGGCTACACCCGCGTCACCGCGCCCTACGACGGCTGGGTGTTGCAGACCCATGTGGAAGCGGGTGACTTGGCCGTGCCGGGCAAGCCCATCGTCACCGTCTACGCGCCGCAGCCGCTGCGCGCGGTGGTGCAGGTGCCGGCGTCGCGCGCCGACGTGACGCGCCAGGCAGCCCAGGTGGAAGTGCAGCTCGGCAAGGAATGGGTGGCCCCCGTGTCGCGCAGCACCATGCCCTCGGCCGACCCGGTGTCGCAAACCGTCGAGTGGCGGCTTGAGCTCTCGCCCAAGGTGACGCAGAACCTGCTGCCAGGTGAGCAGGTGCGGGTGCGCTTCGTGGGCGGCCAGGCCCAGCGCATGGTGGTGCCCGCTGCCGCCGTGTTGCGCCGCGGTGAGCTGACGGCGGTCTACGTTGCCAGCGACAAAGGCTTCGTGTTGCGCGCCGTGCGCCTGGGCGCCGACCACGGGGCCGACGGCATCGAGATCGTGGCGGGCCTGAGTGCCGGCGACCGCGTGGCACTGGACCCGGTCAAGGCGGGTCTGGCCGGCGCCGTGGCTGCACGCTGAGGTTGTCATGAACAACGTCGCTACTCCCGAATCCAAGGCCGAGCGTCTGGGCGTCTCCGGCCGCATCGCCGCCGCCTTCCAGGCCAATGCCATCACGCCGCTGCTGGCCCTCGTGGCCCTGCTGCTCGGCGTCTTTGCCGTGCTGGTGACGCCACGCGAGGAAGAGCCGCAGATCAACGTCACCATGGCCAATGTGCTGATCCCTTTTCCCGGGGCGAGCAGCACCGACGTACAGAACATGGTGGCGCGCCCGGCCGAGCAGGTGCTGAGCCAGATTGCCGGCATAGAGCACACCTACTCGGTGGCGCGGCCAGGTCTGGCGGTGCTGACGGTGCAGTTCAAGGTCGGTGTGCCGCGCACCGAGGCGCTGGTGCGCCTCTATGACGTGCTCAACGCCAACCAGGACTGGCTGCCGCGTGACCTCGGCACGCTCAGCCCAATAGTCAAGCCCAAGGGTATCGACGACGTGCCGGTGCTGGCCGTTACGCTGTGGGGCCAGGATGGCACACCCGCCCACGAACTCGAGCGCGTGGCGCATGCGGTGGAAACCGAACTCAAGCGCGTGCCCGGCACGCGCGAGATCCAGACCATCGGTGGCCCCGGCCGTGCGGTGCATGTGTGGCTGGAGCCCACACGCCTGCGGGAGCGCGGTATCGACGTGCTGAGCCTGAAGCAGACCCTGAGCGCTGCCAACTTCGGCATGCCAGCCGGTACCGTGCTCGACAACAGTGGCAAGGCGCCCCACGCGCTGACGGTGGAAACCGGTGAAT
>CALRMF020000021.1:0-18690 GCA_943369035.1 Curvibacter sp. AEP1-3 | reverse complement strand
TGGGAGAGCCTTTCAAAAAAAGCGCCGTGGGTCTCAAAGAGCCTTGTGACGCAGGGGAATGAAGGTCCGGATGGACCGTTCAACGAAACGTGCGCCGGACCGGTGCGGGTGCACCGCCGGTACGGGGAGGCAGGTGGCGGAAGGTGATCCGGCCCTTGCCCAGGTCATAAGGAGACAGCTCCAGCGACACCTTGTCGCCGGCCAGGATACGGATGTGGTTCTTGCGCATCTTGCCGCCGGTGTAGGCGATCAAGGTGTGTCCGTTGTCCAGCGTGACGCGAAAGCGCGAATCGGGCAGCACTTCGTCTACCTTGCCTTGCATCTCGATCAGTTCTTCCTTGGCCATGGGGCGCTCCTTCTTCTAACGGGGTGACAGTGTGTGGGCCGGGCGTTCAGGCAAAGCCGTGCCGCTGCTGTAGCCAGCTGTGCCCTTCGGCAATGGCATAGGCCAGTGCGCCTTCGCGGGTGGTGAATTCCGGGAGGAAGCGGAACACGCGGTCATGCGTGCCGCTGCCGCGGCCGCTGCGAATGGACACGGACGCCGTGTACTGGCCCGACTCGGTGGTCCGGGTGAGAGGTGAGACAAGGTACTTGCCCACCGAGAATGTTTTTTCTTGGGTGGTGATCATGTTGGGGTGCACGCAAACCGTCGCGCGTCTTCAAGGATTCAAAACCGTCATGCCAACAGGCAGAACGTTGCGGCACATGCCGCTGGGTGTCCGGTCGATGGAAAGGAAAAACAGACCGGGGATAGGGCTCGCCGCAGGGGAGGGGAGTTTGACGACCGGGAGCCGGTGAGATCGGCCAGTGGGTGCGGTGGACGGCGTGTGAGGTGCCGCGGACCGTGTCAGACAACAGCTGCTGCAAAGGTAAGCAATTTGCAGCAACAGTCGAATTGTACGCGGGTTTGGTTATTTATGCTGGTCTTTCGATGCGCGGATGTACTTTCTTGTGTGGTTGGCCGGAGCCGGTCGAGCGGGCGGCACAATCGGGCCGTAACCATGACGACGACTTCTTACGCGTTCAATCCTGCGGCTGTGCGACGCTCCTGCCTGGTGGTTCTGCTGGCACTGCTCGCCGCGGCCTTGCTGTATTGGGTTTTGCCTTTTGAGCCGGTGGTCAAAAAGGGCTTGTGCCTGCTGCTGTTCATCGGCGTGCTGTGGCTGACCGAGGCACTGCATCTGGCCGTGACGGCATTGCTGGTGCCTGTGGGGGCCTTGCTGCTCGGTTTTCCCGGGATGGACACGACCCGGGCGCTGGCGCCGTTTGCCGACCCCATCGTCTTCCTGTTCTTCGGCGGCTTCGCGCTCGCCACGGCGCTGCGGGTGCAGCAACTCGATCGCAAGATGGCGGTGGCGCTGCTGGCGCTGTCGCGCGGGCACCTGGGCTGGGCCGTGGCCTTGCTGTTCATCGTGACGGCCGTGCTGTCCATGGGCATCAGCAACACGGCCACGGCGGCGATGATGCTGCCGCTGGCGCTCGGCATCCTGAGCCCGCTGGATGCGCGGCACGAACGGCGTACCTATGCCTTTGTCCTGCTCGGCGTGGCGTATGCCGCCAGCATCGGCGGCATGGGTACCTTGGTGGGCTCGCCGCCTAACGCCATTGCCGCGCGTGCGGCCGGCATCGACTTTGCCGGCTGGCTCTGGATCGGGCTGCCGCTGGTCGCCGTGCTGATGCCCTTGATGGCGTTCATGCTCTGGCTGGTGCTGCGCCCGCAGTTGAACCGACGGGTGCAGATCGTGCTGGACGACGTGCCCTGGACCTGGCCCCGCGTGCTGACCCTGGCCGTGTTTGCCCTGACGGCGCTGGGCTGGATGTTCGGCGGCGCGCCGCTGCGTGCCATCGGCATCCAGAGCCCGGACACCTTCTTTGCCCTGGCGGCGGCCGTGGCCGTGTTGATGCTGGGACTGGCCAGCTGGCAGCAGGTCAGCGACCACACCGACTGGGGCGTGTTGCTGCTCTTCGGTGGCGGGCTGGCGCTGGGTGAGGTGCTGGGGCTGTCCGGCGCGTCGCTGGTACTGGGCCAGCAGGTGGCACACGCCTTGCACGGCACGAGCCCGTGGCTGATGCTGGCGGTCATCGCCGCCTTCATGGTGCTGCTGAGCGAGTTCGCCAGCAACACGGCGGCAGCCGCGCTGTTGGTGCCGGTCTTTGCCGCCATTGCGGTGCCGTTGGGCTTGCCGAGCGAGACGCTGGTGGTGCTGGTCGCGTTGGCGGCATCGTGCGGCTTCGCACTGCCCGTGGCCACGCCGCCCAATGCCCTGGTCTACGGCACCGGCCAGTTGCGTCAGCGCGACATGCTGCGCGCCGGCGGCGGGCTGGACCTGGTGTGCGTCCTGGTGCTGGTCGCCTGGGGGCTGCTGGTCCTGGCGCGCTGAACGCCGCCTTGGCGGCGGCAGCAATTTCCCGAGCGCCTGCCGGGGTGACCCGGGATGATTAACATACGGTCCCGCGTGCCGCAGCTCGCCTGTGTTTCACCGCGCGGCACCTCACCAGATCTTCTTTTTTCAGGAATCATCGATACGGGTAAGTAGCCATGTCAGCACGTGATCTGATGGAATTGGATGAGCCCATCGTCGTCACCATGCCGATCTTCAAGCCGGGTGACTGGGCCAATTACGACGGCCGGAGTTACCGGATCAAGCACACCGTCATCAGCAAGCGCGAACTCTTTGTCCATCTGGAGGGCATACAGGAGCCGGTGCCGGCGCACCGGCTGCAGGTGCCCTGGACCCAGATGTCGGTGCGGCCGCGGCGTTCGTTTGCTGCCACGGTGCGTTCCAGACAGCTGGCCGCATCGCCGTCGGGCAGCCAGTCCTGAGGCCGGTCGGTGCGCCGCAGCGCACCTCAGGCTGGCACGGCCTGTGCCACGCGGTTGCGCCCCGTATGCTTGACGCGGTAGAGCGCGTCGTCGGCGGCGATGATGAGCTTTTCCAGCGTCTGACCGGGCTGCAGCTGGGCCACGCCGAAGCTGGCGGTGATCTGGATGGTCTGGCCGTCTGATGCGGCCAGCGCCATTGCTTGCAGGGCGCAGCGGATGCGTTCAGCAAAGTCGCTGGCCGTGGCCAGATCGGTTTCCGGCAGCAGCATGATGAACTCCTCGCCGCCCCAGCGTGCCACGCAGTCGCTGCTGCGCGTCAGTTGCATCAGCGTCTGGCCTACCTGGACCAACACCGCGTCGCCCATCGCATGGCCATGGCGGTCGTTGATGGTCTTGAAGAGGTCGATATCGAGGATGACGGCCGACAGCGGGCGCTGGTGGCGCAGCGCCAGCAGGTAAGCGCTCTCGGCCCGCTCTAGAAAGCCGCGCCGGTTGGCCAGTTGCGTCAGCGCATCCACGCGCGCATCGCGCTCGGCGTCGAGCCGCTTGTGGATTTGCACCCGGATGAACTGCACCAGGGCGAGTTGCAGCAGCAGGGCCTCGGCCATGGTGCCCATCTCCACGCCGCGGTAGGTCCAGTCGTTGAGTGGCAGCAGGCCCCAGACCGAGAAGGTGGTGGCGACCAGCCCGGCCGTGGCGACCACGCCCGAGGCCAGGAAGTACCCCGCAGCCGTCTGCCTGCGCTGCAGCGCGAGGGCACCGATCGGCACCAGCGCTACCGAGAAGACCGCACTGGCGAGGAAGGCGGAGTGCACGGCGGTGGCGTGCCAGTCAAGGACCACGGTCAACAGCATCCAGGCCATGAGGAGGAGGCAAGCCCGGCGGATGCCGCGTCCGAGCCGGGGCAGGGTATGGTCCAGGTCCAGGAACTCGCGTGCGAACCTCAGGCCCGCGCAGGCTGACAGGGCCATCATGACCAGGATCACATAGCGCTGGAAGTAGATCGCCTCTGGCCACAGCCAAGCCAGGCCGCGCCCGGTGTAGGCCAGGTTCATGGCCACGAAGCTCAGCAGGTACAGCGCGTAGTACAGGCTGTTGCGCCGGCCCAGACCGAAGTACATGATCAGGTTCAGCACAGACAGCGCCGCCAGAAAGCCGTACAGGAAGCCATAGCTCGCGTGGGTGAAGCGCGACTGTCGAGCTGCCGTCTCCGGTGTGAACAGCTGCACCTTCACGATCAGCGGATCCGGCGTGGCCAGGCGCAGCAGCACCTCGCTGCGACCCGGTGGGAAGTTGTGTTCGAACACATAGCCCAGGCCGCTGTCCAGCTGCGCGGGGCCCGGCAGGGCATCGCCGGCCTGCCAACGGGCAGTATCGCCCGTGGGCGACAGCACCTGCAGTTCCAGTGCATCGGTCCAGCTGGGTTCCACAGCCAGCAGTCGCACCAGCGGCTCGGCCGTCGGGTTGTCGACGGTGAAGTGCACCCACACCGGGCGGTGGCCGAGGCCGAAACCCAGCACGTCCGTCGTGATGGCGCGGACGTCGCCCGAGGTGAACGCTGCCCCGGCTTCTGCTGCACTCATGCGCTGGTCACGTTCGACCAGCAGGCGCATGTGCCGGCCCAGCGGCTGCGTCGGGGGCGCCAGGGCGTCCACGGGGTCCGGGATGTTGGCGGCGAGGGACGAGGTGCCCAAGCCGAGCAGGAGGGGCAGCCCGAGGGCTGCCAGGAGGTAACGGACAAACGCCAGCAGGGCCATGGTGTACCCCTGGCTGGCGACTCCCACTGGCTTGACGGATGTCCGCGGCGTCATCGATCCCTTATTGCGCTTGCTTTTTGTTCCAGACGGGCCAAGGCTGGTAGTGCAGGCCGTGACCAGCCTATTCTAGGCCGCGCGCTTGGTGTGTCGTCTCGCCCGTCAGCAAAAGAAACGGGGCCGTCGGGCCCCGTTCGCGTCACACCTTACATGCTGGTGTAGTTTGGTCCGCCACCGCCTTCAGGCGTGACCCAGACGATGTTCTGTGTCGGGTCCTTGATGTCGCAGGTTTTGCAGTGCACGCAGTTCTGCGCATTGATCTGCAGGCGGTCGCTGCCATCGTCGTTCTTCACGAACTCGTAGACGCCGGCCGGGCAGTAGCGGCTCTCGGGGCCGGCAAATTTGGCCAGGTTCACGGCCACCGGCACGCTGGCGTCTTTCAGCGTCAGGTGCGCTGGCTGGTTTTCCTCGTGGTTGGTGTTGCTGATGAACACGCTCGAGAGGCGGTCGAAGGTGAGCTTGCCGTCCGGCTTCGGATAGACGATGGGTTTGCACTCGGCAGCCGGCTTCAGGTACACGTGGTCGGGCTTGTCGCGGCGCAGCGTCCACGGGATGTGGCCGCGCAGCACGAACTGCTCGAAACCGTTCATCAGCGTAGCCACGGTCAGGCCCTTCTTGAACCAGCTCTTGAAGTTGCGCGACTTGTTGAGCTCGGTGTGCAGCCAGCTGGCCTCGAAGGCCTCCGGGTAGGCGCTCAGTTCGTCGTGCTGGCGGCCGGCCACCACGGCGTCATAGGCCGCTTCGGCGGCCAGCATGCCGGTCTTGATGGCAGCGTGGCTGCCCTTGATGCGGCTGACGTTCAGGTAGCCAGCATCGCAGCCGACCAGCGCGCCACCCGGGAACACGGTCTTGGGCAGGCTCATCAGGCCGCCGGCGGTGATGGCGCGGGCGCCATAGGCCAGGCGCTTGGCGTTCACTTCCCCCTTGTCGTTCTCGAAGTACCAGCGGATGTTGGGATGGGTCTTCCAGCGCTGGAATTCCTCGAACGGGCTCAGGTAGGGGTTGCTGTAGTCCAGGCCGACCACGTAGCCGATGGCCACCTTGTTGTCTTCCAGGTGGTACATGAAGGCGCCGCCATAGGTGTCGTTCTCCATCGGCCAGCCGGCGGTGTGCATGACGAAGCCGGGCGTGTGCCGCGAGGGATCAATCTCCCACAGCTCCTTGATGCCGATGCCATAGGTCTGCGGGTCGCGGCCTTCGTCGAGCTTGTACTTGGCAATGAGTTGCTTGCCCAGGTGGCCGCGCGCGCCCTCGGCGAACACGGTGTACTTGGCGTGCAGTTCCATGCCGAGCTGGAAGTTCTCGGTGGGCTCGCCGTCCTTGCCCACGCCCAGGTTGCCGGTGGCCACGCCCTTGACAGAGCCATCCTCGTTGTACAGCACTTCGGCGGCGGTGAAGCCGGGGAAGATCTCCACACCGAGGCCTTCCGCCTGCTGGGCCAGCCAGCGCGTGAGGTTGCCCAGGCTGATGATGTAGTTGCCGTGGTTCTGTGCGCACTCGGGCAGGAACATGTTGGGCGTGCGGAAGGCGCCGGTTTCGCTAAGGAAACTCCAGGCATCGTCGGTCACCGGCTGGTTCAGCGGGGCGCCGAGTTCCTTCCAGTTGGGAAACAGTTCGGTCAGGGCGCGCGGGTCCATGATGGCGCCCGACAGGATATGGGCACCCGGCTCGCCGCCTTTTTCCAGCACCACGACCGAGACGTCCTGGCCTTTTTCTGCGGCCAGCTGCTTGAGGCGGATGGCCGTGGCCAGGCCGCCGGGGCCGCCGCCGACCACCACCACGTCGTAGTCCATCGATTCGCGGGGGCCGTACTGGGCCAGGATTTCTTCGTTCGTCATGGTGGCTTCTTTCTGGTGAAGTCGCTTGATAATGAGGCCGGAATCTTAGTGGGTCAGTGCATGCCGGCCTGTCGAATGCGAGACTGATTTTAATTCGGTTCTGGATCAAAATCGAACGATCGTTCTATTTTGTCGATTGATCAACAACACGAGGGGACTGCCATGGCATACAGCATCGATCTTTCCGGCCGCGTGGCCTTCATCACCGGCGCTTCCGGCGGCCTGGGGGCGCAGTTTGCTCGCACGCTGGCCCAGGCCGGCGCCGCCGTCGTGCTGGCCAGCCGCCGGGTGGAAAAGCTCAAGGACCTGCGCGCCGAGATCGAAGGCGCCGGCGGTGACGCGCATGTGGTGGAGCTGGACGTGACGGACGTCGACTCCATCAAGGCCGCGGTGGCGCGCGCCGAGACCGAGGTGGGGTCGATCGACATCCTGATCAACAACTCGGGCGTGAGCACCACGCAACGCCTGGTGGACGTGAGCGAGGATGACTATGACTACGTACTGGGCACCAACACCAAAGGCGCCTTCTTCGTGGCGCAGGAGGTGGGCAAGCGCATGCTGGCGCGCGCCAAAGGGGCGGCGCCCGGCACCTACACTGGCGGGCGCATCGTCAACATCGCTTCCATGGCGGGCTTGCGCGTGCTGCCGCAGATCGGCATCTACTGCATGAGCAAGGCGGCGGTGATCCACATGACCAAGGCCATGGCGCTGGAGTGGGGCAAATTCGGCATCAACGTCAACGCGCTGTGCCCGGGCTACATCGACACCGAGATCAACCACCACCACTGGCAGACCGAGCAGGGCCAGAAGCTCATCAACATGTTGCCGCGCAAGCGCGTCGGCCAGCCGCAGGACCTGGACGCCGTGCTGGTGATGCTGTGCGCCAACGAGAGCCATTTCATCAATGGTGCGGTGATCTCCGCCGACGACGGGTTTGGCGCATGAAGATCGAGTTGCCGGAGCACAAGAAGCTGGTGGCGGAACTGGCCATGCCGATCCGCTGGGGTGACATGGACGCCATGGGCCACGTCAACAACACGGTGTACTTCCGTTACCTCGAGTCGGCGCGCATCGAGTGGTTCCGTGCGATCCATTGCGAGCCCGACCCGCAGGGCCAGGGGCCGGTGATCGTGAACGCCTTCTGCAACTTCTACAAGCAGCTCGAATACCCGGGCGACATCGTGGTGAAGACCTATGTCAGCAACCCGACGCGCGCCACCTTCGACAGCTGGCACACCATCGAACGGGTGGACCAGCCGGGCGTGATCAGCGCGGCCGGTGGTGCCACCGTGATCTGGGTGGACTTCCCGCAGCAGAAGTCGGTGTCGCTGCCCGACTGGGTGCGTGAACTGGTGAGCTGAGCGCGGGCAACACAGGCGCAAAATAGGCCGAGGATCGCTGCCATGTCCGTTTCATCCGTTCCCGCCGCCGCCCTGCGCCTGGTCATCGACCCTGCGACGCTGGGCTTTGCCGACACCTCCGAGCTGCTGCAGCACCCGCTGCCCTGGATCGGGCAGGAGCGCGCCGAGCAGGCCGCGCGCTTCGGCCTGCAGATGGACCAGCCGGACTACAACCTCTTCGTGCTGGGCGAGGTCGGCAGCGGCCGCACCACGTTGCTGTGCGAGATGATGCGCGAGGTGGCTGCCACCCGGCCGGTGCCGCCCGACCTGTGTTACCTGCATAACTTCGAGGCACCCGAGCACCCCCGCGCACTGCGTATGCCGCCGGGCCAGGGTCGGCAGCTGCGCGCGCTGATGCAGCAACTGGTCAAGACGCTGCAGGCCGAAATCCCCAAACGCCTGGGCGGCGAGGACTTCCGGGCCGAAGCGGAGCATATCCAGAAGACCTACAAGGCCGAGGAGGCGCGCGCCTATGCCGAACTCGACGCTTATGCCGAGGCGCGCAACTTCGCACTGATGCGTGAGCAAGGCCATATGGTGTTCACGCTGCGCGACGAGAAGGGCGAGCCGCTGACGGAAGGCAAGGCGCTCGCGCTACCCAAGGAACGACGCATCGAGATCGACCGGCTGGAGGAGGAGTTGCGCGGCGAGATTGCACGCTTCCTGGAAAAGGCGCGGGCCATGGAGCGCGTGATGAACGAGGGGCTGGCCGCCTTGCGCCGCCAGCTCATCAAACCTTTGCTGGAGCGCGAGCTGCAGGACATCCGCAACGAGCTGCGCAAGCAGATCAAGGACACGGTCAAGCTCGGGACCTACCTCGACCAGGTTGCGCATGATGTGCTGGAGAACCTGGAGCTGTTCCAGGCCGGCGACGAGGCCGAGAGCGAGCAGATCCGGATGGAGGCGCTGGCCGGCGTGCTGGCGCGCTACCACGTGAATCTGGTGGTGGACCACCAGGGCCGCGAGGGGGCGCCGGTGATCGTGGAGGACAACCCTCTGTACCGCACGCTGTTCGGCAGCGTGGAGTACCAGACCGAGAGCGACGTGCTGGTGACCGATTTCTCCCGCATCCGCGCCGGCAGCCTGCTCAAGGCGCACGGCGGCTTCCTGATGTTGCACCTGCGCGACCTGATGGGCGACGAGGCGGTGTGGGAAAAGCTGCGTCGTTTCCTGCGCAGCGGCCGGCTGCAGATCGAGGAGCCGGGCATGCTGTACGCGCCGATTGCCGCGGTGTCGATGCAGCCCGAGCCGGTGGACGTGGATGTGAAGATCATCCTGATCGCCTCGGTGGAAGAGTACTACGCGGTGCAGGAGGGCGACCCGGAGTTTGCACGGCGCTTCCGCTGCAAGGTCGACTTTGCCGAGAGCTTCACCGCCAATGCGGAGGCGCGCCAGGCCAGCGCCATCTTCGTCGCGCACACCTGTCGCCGCATGGGGCTGCCGCATTTCCGCGCCCCTGCCGTGGCCGCCCTGCTGGAGGAGGCGCACCGCGAAGCCGAGGACCAGACGCGCCAGAGCGCCATCTTTGCCCATACCGAGGCACTGGTCATGGAGGCCGCCGCCATGGCACGCGCCCGCGGTGCCACACTGGTGGAGGCACCGGACGTGGAGGCCGCGCGACGTGCGCGCATCCACCGTCATGACTACCCTGAGCAGCGCCTGCAGGAGACCATCGTCGACGGCGAACGTCTGCTGGATTTGCAGGGTGAAAAGGTGGCGCAGGTCAACGGCCTGACGGTGGTGGACCTGGGCGACTACCGCTTCGGCTTCCCGGTGCGGGTGACGGCACGCACCCACGCGGGTGACGAAGGGCTGCTGAACATCGAGCGCGAGGTGGAACTGTCGGGCCCTATTCATGACAAGGGCGTGCTGATCCTGCACAGCTACCTGGCGTCGCTGTTCGCCCACATCGCGCCGCTGGCATTGAATGCGGCGGTGGTTTTCGAGCAGGAGTACAGCGGTGTGGAGGGGGACTCGGCCTCGTGTGCCGAGTTCTACGCGCTGCTATCGGCGCTGGCCAATGCGCCGCTCAAGCAGGGCATTGCCGTCACCGGTGCGGTGAACCAGCGCGGCGAGATGCTGCCGGTGGGCGGCATCAACGAGAAGATCGAAGGTTATTTCCGCAGTTGCGAGCTGATGGGGCTCACTGGTGAGCAGGGCGTGGTGATTCCGCACCGCAACCGCCGCCACCTGATGCTGGACCGCCGCGTGGTGGAGGCGGTGGCGCAAGGGCGCTTTCACATCTACACCGCCGAACAGGCCAGTGAAGGCCTGGAGCTGCTGACGGGATTGCCCTTTGGTGAACTGGGCGCGGGCGGTTATCCGCCGGACACGGTGCTGGGCCGGGCGCAGCGCACGCTGCAGGACTACCGCAAGGCCTGTCAGGCTTCGGGCGCCAAGCCGGAGCGCCGGCCCCGTACTCTGAAATAGGCCGAGACGGCCGGATTCGCCGCTTGCCTCAGTTGCGCTTGGCTTGGCTTGCTGCTTCGTAGGCCCGCTTCAGGTCGCGGTATTCCTCGCAGGAGAAGGTGCAAATTCTGTCAAGCGCATCCAGGTGCTGCTTGGCCTTGTCCAACTGGCCAAGCTGAATGTAGGCCTCGCCGATGTACTCGTGGGCACCGCGGTGCTTGGGGTCGATCGTCAGCGCCTGCTTGTAGGCGGCCAGCGACTCGTCGTAGCGCTTGAGGTGCCGCAGGCTGTAGCCCAGCAGATTGAACCCGTCGGCGTTGCCGGGGTTGGCGCGGGTGAAGCTGCCCAGCATGTCAACGGCGCCGGTCCAGTTCTTCTGGTTGATCAACTGGCGGGCCTGCGTCAGCTCGGAGGCGGGCGCCGGCGTACTGGGTTCCGTGTCGGCGGCCCAACTGGCCTGGCTGCACAGGATGATGAACAGGGAGACGAAAAACCGGACGCGTCGCATGGGGCAGCTCCTGTCGGGATAGGACGTCGCGCGATGCGACGCCAAGCATTCCAGCATAGTGGCCAGGCGCCCGCATTGCAAGCCGTTGCGTCGCGCCTTCCCAGGGGGTGTGCGCCTGATGCACAACCCCGGCGAACCCTGCCGCGCGTCAGCGGCTGTCGGCCACGGCCTTGACCCACCGGATGATCTCCGGTGCCGACGCCGTGGGCGCCTCCAGGTGGGTGGCATCCGGCTCGTACAGCCGGGTCTGCGGATGGGCGGGGAGGGCGTTGACGGTGGTCTGCTTGAGTCGCAGCAAGCCCGGATAGTCCCGGGTCGGAACGATGAGCAGTACCGGAATGGCCGGATCGAGCTTGCTCAGCGCCTCGGACTGGTTCATCGCACCTGCCGGATCGAACCAGCTCAGGTAGATGGCCGGCTTGACGACGACGGGATAGGTGCCGCGCGAACTCTCAAAATCCATCAAGCTGGCCTTATCATCCCCCCGGCCCGCGGCGACGAGCCGGCGGGCTTGCGTCACCGAGTCGGCCAGCTTGTCGCGGAACACCTGGCTGGCGGCGCTGCCGCCCGGCGCAATGGCGATGAGGCCGTCGACCTGAAGCTGACCGCCGAGGTAGAGCGCAAACAGCCCGCCCTGGCTGTGGCCGGCCACGAACAGCTTCTGCGCGCCTTGCGCCCGCAGCGTGCTCAGGGCGGCCGCCACTTCGGCCACTGCCTGGCTGACCGGGGCGTCATAGTCGCGCTGGCCGGACCAGGGCATCTCCAGGTTGGCGACCCGCCACCCCTGGTCCTGCAGCGCGGTCGCCAGGTGGGCGACATGCTTGGTGGGCGCACCTCCCTTGCCGTGCATGACGACGACGCCGATCCGCTCACCTTGTGCAGCCGCGGGCAAGACGAACCCTGCCAGGGGCAGCACCATGCCCTGCGCGAGGACCGAACGGCGAGACAATGAAGTCATGCGGATTTCCTGGTGCGTGTCGGACGGCAGGCCGGTTGCATCTCGCACCGGCGGGTGTGCTGCCTTACGGCTTTTGCTTCGGTACCCGGCCCATCAGGTAGAACTCGGGATTCGGCATCATGTTGCTGAACGACGCCATGCGGTTGGACAGGCCGAAGAAGGCCGTGATGGCGGCGATGTCCCAGATGTCCTCGTCGGTGAAGCCGTGGGCATGCAGGGCGGCGAAATCGGTCTCGTCGATCTCGTGCGAGCGCAGGCAGACTTTCATGGCGAAGTCCAGCATGGCGCGTTGGCGTGAGGTGATGTCGGCCTTGCGGTAATTGACCGCCACCTGGTCAGCCACCAGCGGCTTCTTTTCGTAGATGCGCAGAATGGCGCCGTGCGCCACTACGCAGTACAGGCAGTTGTTGGCTGCGCTGGTGGTGGTGACGATCATCTCGCGGTCGCCCTTGCTCAGGCCCGAGTCCTCCTTCAGCATCAGGGCATCGTGGTAGGCGAAGAAGGCGCGCCATTCGGCCGGCCGGCGTGCCAGGGCCAGGAAGACGTTGGGCACGAAGCCGGCTTTCTCCTGCACCTCCAGGATGCGGGTTCGGATGTCGTCGGGCAGGTCCTTGAGCTCGGGGTGCGGGTAGCGGGTCATGATGTCTCCTCGTTGTTGTGCCGCAGATTATGCTTGGCGCTTGACACACAGCTTTCAGCACTCAGGAGAACGCCACATGGACGAGCAATACGACAAGGGCCTGGCCACCCGCAAGCAGGTGATGGGCGAGGACTTTGTGGCCACCGCCTTCGGCAACGCCACCGAATTCACGCTGCCGATGCAGCACTACATCACGCGCAACGCCTGGGGCGACGTCTGGCAGCGCGAGGGGCTGGACCGCAAGACGCGCAGCCTGATCACCGTGGCCATGCTGACCGCCCTGGGCAAGCAGCACGAGCTCAAGGGCCATGTGCGCGGCGCGCTCAACAACGGTGCTACCGTGGCCGAGATCCAGGAAGTGCTGCTGCACGCCAGCATTTACTGCGGCGTGCCAACGGCGGTGGAGGCTTTCCGCTCGGCGGCGGAGGTGATCGACGCCAAGAAATAAGAGTCTTTTTGGCCTCTTGGCCGCTCGAGTTGTGCGCTGGCAGCTATTGAATTAATAGCAATCAGGTGACGACTCAGGCCGAACCCGCGTTTTCCACGAAGTAGCTGATGTGCTTGCGCGGGCTGAGGTAGTCGAAGATCGGCTTGGGCAGCGTCGCCGGGCGCAGCGTGCGGTCGACTTCGTCTTCCAGGTCGCGCTTGAGGTTGAGCACCGCGGCCTGCGACTTGGGGATGGTCGGGTCGTACAGCATCAGGTTGGGATGCAGCAGGTCGGAAGAGTCGATCGACATCACGATGCCGACCTTGCCGCTCTTGAGCATGACGATGGTGCCCGGCGGGTAGATGCCCATGGACTTGATGAAGGCTGACAACAATGTCTTGTCGTACTTGGCGCCTTCGGTCTTGTACATGTAGGACAGGGTTTCCGAGGGCGTCTTGCACTTGGCGGCGACGCGCTGGTTACAGTGGTTGTCGTAGCTGTTGGCGATCGTCACGATGCGCACCGCCTGGTCGAGGGCGTCGCCCTGCAGGCCCTTGGGGAAGCCGCTGCCGTCCAGCATCTCGTGGTGGAACAGGATGATCTCCTTCACGCGGCGCGGCAGCGATTCGACGGGCTGCATCATCTTGATGCCGTAGCCGGGGTGCATTTCCAGCAGCTTGAGCTCCGACGGCGTCAGGCCGTCGTCCTTGAGCAGCACCTGGCTCGGCACCATGGCCTTGCCAACGTCGTGCAGCAGGGCGCCCTGGGCGATGTCGCGCATCATCTCGGCGTCCTCGATGCCGATGGCGTGGGCCAGGATCAGCGCCAGCATGGTGACATTCAGGGCGTGGAAGTGGGTGCTGTTGTCCGAGGTGTTGTCGCCCATCAGGTGGATGAAGGGGTTCTGGCGCGCCAGGAAGATTTCGCTCAGCTGTGCGGCCACCTCGCTGGCCTGGTCGGCAGCCTGCGCCGGGTTGCTGTTGGCCAGGCGCACGACATTCTTTACCGCGTTGGCGGTCTTGACGTACTTGCGCTCGGCGGCCTGGATCTGTTCCAGTTCCTTGCGCAGGCTTTCGATACGCTCCTTTTTCTGCTGCATCAGCGCGTCCAGCACCGTCGGTTCGACCGGGGCTGACGCTGCGGCGGCGGTCTTCTCCACCGGCGGCAGCGGCTTGGCATCGCTCTTCTGCGGCAGGTACTCGATCTCCTTCAGCCCCAGGGACTTCAGCGTCTCGAGCTGTTTCTGGTCCTTGATCTTGAAGCTGCTGAACAGGAAGGGGTGGCCGACCCAGCCCTCCAGCTTGACGTGCATGCCGATGCAGAGCTGGTCGATGCCGACCATGGTGCGCGTACCTGTAGCCACGAAACCGGTTCCCCAAAAGTCACGAATGAAGCATCAAGCTTAACCTCACCCACCCATCAGCTTGTGCACCAGGTCGGCGGTGGTACTGGCCTGGTACTTGCGCATCAGGCGGGCGCGGTAAATCTCCACCGTGCGGTGGCTGATGGCCAGCGCCTTGCCGATTTCCTTGGAGGTCAGGCCGTCCAGCAGGTGGGCGGCCACCTCGCGCTCGCGCGCGGTCAGCTCGGCCTTGACCGGGCGGCGCGAACTCAGGTCCTGGAAGGTCCAGATGCCGGCGGCGTGCGGGTCGGCCGGGTCTAGCGCGCGGCCGGTGACGTGGCACCAGAAGGTCTCCCCCTTGAAGCGGCCGTCCACGCGTTTCATGATGCGGTCATCGGCGTAGCTGCCCTGGCGGCTCATGATGGGCGTGATGCGCGCGCCGATGCGCTCGAACTCGTCGGCGCTGGGGTAAAGCACCAGGAAGGACTGGCCGATCAGTTCCTCGCGTGTGGTACCGAACATCTCGCACAGATGGCGGTTGCAGTCCACAATCATGCGGTGGCGCGACAGCACCAGGCCGATGGGCGCGAGTTCGAAGGCGAGGCGGTAGTCGATGTCCATTGCGGGTTGTACTTTACGCGGAACTACGTAGCGTGATAAGTAGTATCGTACGGCCACCGATTCCAGCGAGGAGAACCACGTGAACAAGATCTACCCGAGCGCCGCCAAGGCGATAGAGGGCGTCATCCGCGACGGTCAGTTGATCGCCGTCGGCGGCTTCGGCCTGTGCGGCATTCCCGAGGCCCTGATCGACGCCGTGCGCGACAGCGGCGTCAAGAACCTGACCGCCATTTCCAACAACGCCGGCATTGACGACTTTGGCCTGGGCAAGCTGCTGCAGACACGGCAGATCAAGAAGATGATTTCCAGCTACGTGGGCGAGAACAAGGAGTTCGAGCGCCAGTACCTGGCCGGCGAGCTGGAGCTGGAGTTCACGCCCCAGGGCACGCTGGCCGAGAAGCTGCGCGCCGGCGGCGCCGGCATTCCGGCCTTCTTCACCAAGACCGGTGTCGGCACCATCGTGGCCGAGGGCAAGGAACTGCGCGAGTTCGATGGCGAAACCTATGTGATGGAGCGTTCGCTGGTGCCCGACGTGGCGCTGGTGAAGGCCGACATTGCCGACCGCTCCGGCAACCTGCGCTTCAACCTGACGGCGCGCAACTTCAACCCGGCCGCCGCCATGGCCGGCAAGATCTGCATCGTGGAGGTGGAGCGCATCGTTGCCACCGGCGAACTGGCCCCCGACGACATCCACCTGCCCGGCATCTACGTGCACCGCATCGTGCACAACCCCACGCCCGAAAAGCGCATCGAGAAGCGCACCACCCGCGACCGTAAAGTTTGAGGAGAAGGACATGCCCTGGACCCAAGACCAGATGGCCGCACGCGCGGCCCAGGAGCTGCAGGACGGCTTCTATGTGAACCTCGGCATCGGCATCCCGACGCTGGTGGCCAACTTCGTGCCCGACCACATCGAGGTCTGGCTGCAAAGCGAGAACGGCATGCTGGGCATCGGCCCCTTCCCGTACGAGGACGAGGTCGATGCCGACCTCATCAACGCCGGCAAGCAGACCGTCACCACCATCAAGGGCTCGTCGATCTTCGGCAGCCACGAGAGCTTTGCCATGATCCGCGGCGGCAAGATCAACCTGTCCATCCTTGGCGCCATGCAGGTCAGCGAAAAAGGTGATCTGGCCAACTGGATGATCCCCGGCAAGATGGTCAAGGGCATGGGCGGCGCCATGGACCTGGTGGCCGGCGTGCCGCGCGTCATCGTGCTGATGGAGCACGTAGCCAGGAAAAAGGACGGTACCGAGGACCTGAAGATCCTGCCGCAATGCACCCTGCCACTGACCGGCAAGGGTGTGGTGGACCGCATCATCACCGACCTGGGCGTGATGGACGTCACGCCCGAGGGGCTGAAGCTGGTGGAGCTGGCACCCGACGTGACGCGTGAGCAGATCCAGGCCAAGACGGGCGTGACGCTGCTCTGAGCGCGCGCTGCCTGATGACAACGGCCCTGCGGGGCCGTTTTTCATGCGCAGTTCGGTGCCTTGTGCGTCAGACATCAGCGATCTGCTATTTCAGCTATAGCAGTTTTCATCGTTTGTTCATGGCTGCTGGGGCAGAATGGGCGGCTGAGCGCCGTACAGGCTGATTCACCTTGGGAGAGAACATGAACACAAAACAAACCGGGCAGGCCAGTCTGTCCGGCAGGGACCACCTCGAGTTCCTGGCCTTCAAGCTGGGCCAGGAGGAGTACGGCATCGATATCCTCAAGGTGCAGGAAATTCGAGGCTACGAGGCGCCGACCCGCATGGTCAATGCGCCCGCTTCCGTGTTGGGCGTGCTGAACCTGCGTGGCGTCATCGTTCCTGTCCTGGATCTGCGGCTGAAGTTCAACATGGCCCATACCGCCTACGACCGCCAGACCGTGACCATCGTGCTCAACGTCGGCAACCGCGTGATCGGCATGGTGGTGGATGCCGTGTCGGACGTCGTTGCGCTGCAGCGCGAGGAGATCAAGCCGGCGCCGGAATTCAGCGGCGCATTGGATGCGCAGCACATCATCGGCATCGCGACGATCCAGCAGGGTGGGCAGGCGCGCATGCTGATGCTGCTGGACATCGAACAGCTGATGTCGGGCGCTGACATGGGTTTGGTGGCCGCTGTGGCGGCCTGACGATGAAGATCAGGGAGGTTTGAAACCATGAACAACTTCAAGATTTCGACGCGTCTGGTGGCGCTGACCGGCATGCTGTCGCTGCTGCTGATCGTCATCGGCGGCATCGGCCTGTTTGGCCTGCGGGCCAGCAACGAAGGCCTGCGTACCGTCTACGAAGACCGCACCATTCCGATGGGGCAGATCGCCGAAGTGCAGGAGACACTGCTGGAAAACCGTCTTCATGCCTTCAACATCGTCACGACCCAGAGCCCCGAGGTGGTGGAGGCCCGGCTCAAGCAGATGAATGAGAACAACACCAGGTTCGACAAGGTCTGGTCCGCCTACACCGCCACGTCGATGACGCCGGAAGAGGCGGCGCTGGTGCAAGAGTTTGCGGCGGCGCGCGCCAAGTTCGTCAGCGAAGGGCTGCAGCCGTTCCAGGAAGCCGTGCGTGGATACGACCTGGAGAAGGCCAAGGAGCTCAACGAGACCAGGATCCGGCCGCTCTATGCCGACCTGCGCAAGGGCATCGGCGCGCTGATGGCCTTGCAGCTCAAGGTGGCCCAGCAGGAGTATGAAAGTTCGGCGGCCCGCTACCGCGCCATCCTCGTGGTGTCCATCACCGCCATCGTGGTGGGCGTGGCCCTGGCCGTCGTGATCGGCATGACGTTGGTGCGTGGCATTTCGCGCGCCCTGCAGAACGCGGTAGATGTCTCGGAAGCGGTCTCACAGGGTGATCTGACGCGCCGGGTCGACACCAGCGGCAAGGATGAGGTGGCCAGGGTGCTGCAGGCGCTGGCCGCCATGCAGGGCAATCTGGCCAGGATCGTCAGTACCGTGCGCCAGGGTTCCGAAGCCGTCGCCAGCGCCAGCACGCAGATTGCCCACGGCAACCAGGACCTCAGCGCGCGCACGGAAAGCCAGGCCAGCGCGCTGGAAGAAACGGCGGCCTCGATGGAGGAACTGTCATCCACCGTCAAGCAGAACGCCGACAACGCCCGCCAGGCCAACCAGCTGGCACAGAGCGCCAGCACCGTGGCGGCGCAGGGTGGCCAGGTGGTGTCGCAGGTGGTGGACACCATGAAGGGCATCAGCGAGTCCAGCAAGAAGATCGCCGACATCATCAACGTCATTGACGGCATTGCCTTCCAGACCAACATCCTGGCCTTGAACGCGGCCGTGGAAGCCGCGCGCGCCGGCGAGCAGGGCCGCGGCTTTGCCGTGGTGGCGGGTGAAGTGCGCAGTCTGGCCGGCCGCTCGGCCGAGGCCGCCAAGGAGATCAAGGCCCTGATCACCGACAGCGTGGGCCGCGTGGACCAGGGCACTGCCCTGGTCGACCAGGCCGGCAGCACCATGAACGAGGTGGTGACCAGCATCCGCCGCGTCACCGACATCATGGCCGAGATCAGCGCCGCCAGCGCCGAGCAGAGCGCCGGTGTGGGTCAGGTGGGCGAGGCCGTGACCCAGATGGACCAGGCCACGCAGCAGAACGCGGCGCTGGTGGAAGAGATGGCCGCTGCCGCCAGCAGCCTGAACAGCCAGGCCCAGGATCTGGTGCGGGCGGTGTCGGTGTTCAAGTTGGCGCAAGGTCAGGGCGGGAGCCAGCCGGCACAGGCGGCATCGCCCCGTCCGGCGGTTGCCAAGCCGGCACCTCAAGCGCCAAAGGCCGCGGTTGCGCCAGCCGCTTTGACAGCGCCCATCGCTGCGGCCAAGCCGGCAGTTGCGCCGGTGGCAAAGGCGCCCATGACCGATACGGACGACTGGGAGACCTTCTGAGGTGTCATGGGCGATGTCAACCTGACGGT
>CALRMF020000020.1:0-19206 GCA_943369035.1 Curvibacter sp. AEP1-3 | reverse complement strand
GCAGCACCGAGGGGAAGGCCGGTCGCCAGCGGCGGGCGGCCATCAACAGCGCCAGGCTGCCCAGACCAAAGGCCAATGAGGGCGCATGCAAGGCAGATCGCCACGCTGATGCCTCGTCACTCCAACCGGACCAGCCCAGCAAGTTTGCGGCCTGTGAACCGATGATCAGTAGGGCCGCTGCCTGCGAGAAGGCCATCAGCACGGGGGCATTGACAAGGTTGAGTAGCCAGCCAAATCGGGCCAGCCCCAGCGCCACCTGCAGCAAGCCGGACAGCAGGGCCAGCCACACCGCCAGTGAAACCCATTCGGCGGTGCCCGGCTGGGCAAACGCAGCCAGTGAGGCACTCACCAAGAGGCAACTCAATGCAGTAGGCCCGACCGACAGGCGCTGCGATGCGCCGAACAGCACCGCCACCAGCGCCGGCAGCATGGAGGCGTAGATGCCTGTCACCAGCGGCATGCCGGCCAGAGAGGCGTAGGCCACGCCCTGTGGGATCACCATCAGCCCGACCGTGAGTCCGGCCAGCGCTTCGCCACGAAGCAACGCGGCATCCGGGCGTGTCCAATGCAGAAAGGGGAGGAGATGGCTCAGCTTGGCCATGAGTTGGTGGGGCGACGCTGCTGTGGATGGCGGTCCTATCAGCGCTGGGGCATGTCCTTGTAGCTGTAGCCGACACTGATCCCGGCATCCTCGGGGATGGGCAGGACGGTCTGGTTCCACGCGAGCCACGCCGCGCGCATGGCGGCAAGGCGCTCCGGTTCCCGCGGCCCCAGATTCGCACGTTCGCGTTCGTCGGCTGGAATATTGAAAAGGTATTCGTGCTCATCCACCTTGAGGTATTTCCAGTCACCCACGCGCAGCGCGCGTTGCTGGCGGTGGTTCATGCGCCAGTACAGCGGCCGCTGGAAGGTGGCGGCCGGGTCGCGCAAGACGCCCAGCAGCGACACGCCGTCCAGCGGGTAGTCCGGGTGTGCCCGGCCACCACCCATATCCAGCATGGTGGTAGACCAGTCCATGGTCATGCAGTGTTGGGTACTGGTGGTGCCGGCAGGGATCAGCGCCGGCCAGTGGGCAATCCAGGGCACTCGGATGCCACCTTCGGTGAGATCCATCTTGCCGCCCACCAGGGGCCAGTTGTCGCTGAAGCGTTCGCCCCCGTTGTCGCTGGTGAAGACGACGAGCGTGTTCTCTTCCAGCCCGTGTTTGCGCAGTGCCTCCATTACCCAGCCGATGCCTTCGTCCATGTGGTGGATCATCTTGCGGTAGCTGTGGATGTTGCCGCCATCGAGGTGGAACAGGTTCTTGGCGATATCGGGCGCGATGTGCGCATCGTCCCGCGTCTCCCAGGGCCAGTGGGGTGCGGTGTAATGCAGGCTCAGGAAAAAGGGCGTCCCGCCTTTCGCAGCTGGCGCCATGCGGTCGATGTAGTCCACCGAGCGCTGGGAGAGGATGTCGGTGAGATAGCCGACCTCCATGTGCTGCTTGTCGCCCAGGTACAGGTCGTGAGCACCATTGGGTGAGCAGTGGGTGAAATAGTCCACCCCGCCAGCCATGATGCCAAAGAACTCCTCGTAGCCAGAGCGCTGCGGGCCGAACGTGGGGGGATAGCCCAGGTGCCACTTGCCCACGAGGGCGGTGTGGTAGCCCGCATCGCGCAGCAAAGAAGGCAGCGTTGGAATCTCGGGCGGCAGTCCCAGGCCGGCCTTGCTCTTGCTGCCGATCGGCTCGTCCAGCGCGCCGCGCAACCGGTACTGGTAGCGCATGGTCATCAACGCGAACCGGGTGGGCGAACATACAGGTGAATTAGCGTAGCCTTGGGTGAACCGCATGCCGCCCGCAGCCAACCGGTCGATGTTGGGCGACACGGGGCCGAACTGTGCTGTACGGCCACCGTAGCAGCCCAGATCGGCGTAGCCGAGATCGTCCGAAACGATGTAGATGATGTTGGGGCGTTGCATGTCGGGTCCAGTCTGAGTGATGTGTCGTTCGACTCTGACCCTTAATCAGCCCTGAATCCGGACTTCTTGACGATCGGGCCCCACCGCTTTGCATCCTCCTGCATGGTCTTCTGCAGATCTGCCGGGCTGCCGCCGCCTGCTTCCAGGCCCAGTGCAGCAAAACGCTCCCGTACTTCCGGATTCGCCAAGGCCCTGTTCATGGCTCGATTGATTTCGTCGATGGCAGACTGAGACGTCCGGCCAGGTGCATACATGGCAAACCAGCCTTGACCAACAGCGTCAGGGAACCCTTGCTCCTTGAAGGTCGGCACATCGGGCATCACCTTGCTGCGTTGCAGGCCTGACGTGGCCAGCACGTTGATCTTGCCCGCCCTGGCGTTCTGTTGCCACTCCATCACCACGTCGATGCCGGCAGGCGCGTGGCCGCCAAGCACCGCGGACTGCAGGGCAGCACCGCCGTTGAATGGCACATGCACCATGTCAACCTTGAGGGCTGATCCGATCATGACCCCGAAAAAGTGTGGCAGGCTGCCGGCCGCCGGAGAGCCAAAGTTGGCCTGCTGCGGGTTGGCCTTGAGCCATGCTGCGTAGTCCTTGAGGTTCTTGACCGGCGAATTCGCCGGTACGGCCAGGGCAAAGGCGTAATCGCAGATCCTGCCGACCGGGGCGAAGTCTGTGTCCGGGTTGTAGCCGAGCTTGCTGAAGACCATGGGGGCGAGCACCGGCACCACGATCGGCGTGACCATGACCGTGTTGCCGTCCGGGGCTGCTGACCTGAGCAGTTCCGCTGCGAGGCGACCGCCGGCGCCCGGCCGGTTGTCGACGACGATCGGGCGCTTGAGCTCGTCCTTCATCTTGTCGGTCAGGATGCGGGTGACCACATCGATCGACACGCCCGCCGGAAATCCGACGATCACGCGCAGGGGTTTGTCGCTTTGTGCAGACGCTGGCGCAATGGCAAAAAGCGAGGCGGCCAGAGCCAGTGTGGTGAGCAGTGTTTTGCGTTTCATCATTTGTCTCCTCGTGGGTTGGTTTCAGACGCAGTGGTGGATGAACTTGGTTTCCAGGAAGGCCTCCATGCCCTCGATGCCGGATTCGCTGCCGTGGCCGCTGTCCTTGACGCCGCCAAACGGCGCTTCAGGGACCGACACCCCCTGGCCGTTGATGGCCAGGCTGCCCACCTCCAGCAGCTCGCTGACACGATGCACCACACGGGCGGAATCGGTGAACAGGTAGCCGGCAAGGCCGTAAGGGGACTGGTTGGCCAGCTGCAGGGCGTGGTTGATGTTGTCAAAGGGCGTGAGTGTGGCGACGGGCCCGAACGGCTCTTCGGTCATGACGGGTGAGTCGGGCGCCACGCCCGTCAGGATGGTGACCGGAGCGAAGTAGCCGGTATCGGGTGCGCTGGCCTGATGGGCTTGCGCGCCCGCCTGGACAGAGCGATCAATCAGGTCGCGCACGGCAGAGGCTCGACGCGCGTTGGCCAGCGGCCCCATCTGTGTGCCGCCGGCCATGCCGTCACCCAGCACGAGGCGGTGGCTGGCCGCCACAAAAGCCTCACGAAACTTCCCTTCGATGCTGCGCTCCACATAGAAGCGCGTGGGTGCAAGGCAAGCCTGGCCGGCATTGCGGAACTTGTGGGTCACCATCATCGCCACGGTCTTGTCGATGTCGGCATCGGCACAGACGATGACCGGGGCGTGGCCACCCAGCTCCAGCGTGATGCGCTTGAGATGGCTGGCCGTCAGCTGGGCCAGATGTTTGCCGACCGGTACTGAGCCCGTGAAGCTGACCTTGCGCACAACCGGCGATGCGATCAGCTGCTCGGAGATCTCGGCCGGAACGCCGAACAACAGCTGCAGCGCGCCCTCGGGCAGGTCTTCCCGGAAGCATTCGACCATGGCGGCCACACTGGCAGGTGTTTCCTCGGCGGCCTTCAGGATGATCGAGCAGCCTGCGGCCAGTGCGCCGCCGACCTTGCGGGCCGAGAGCACGAGCGGAAAGTTCCAGGGTGAGAAGGCAGCCACCGGGCCCACCGGGTGCTTTTGCACCAGCATGCTGCTGTTGGGCAGTCGGGCGGGAATGATGCGGCCGTAGGTACGGCGCGCTTCCTCGGCATACCACTTGATCAGGTCTGCCGCCATGGCGCATTCAGCACGTGCCTCTGTCAGGGGTTTGCCCTGTTCCAGCGTGAGCAGGGTGGCGATCTGTTCGGCGTTCTGCCGCATGCGGGCTACCCCGCGTTCCAGCCGCGCGCAGCGCTCGTGAGCGGGTACCTGTCGCCAGGTCTCGAACCCGGTCTGTGCGGCCGCCAGGGTCTGGGCGACATCCTCGCTGCTGGCCAGGTGAAGGTGATCCAGCGTGCCCGCTGTGGCCGGATTGACGATCGGCATCGTCCGAGTGTGGCGTCCCATACGCCACTGTCCGTTGATCAGCAGCCCGGGGGCGCGGTAGCTCAGGTGGGCGCTCATATGTTGCGTCCTCCGTCCACATCGAGGCAGACCCCGGTCAGGAAGCTGGCGTCGTCGGAGGCGAGGAAGGCGACGGCCGAGGCCACGTCCTCGGGACGCGTGAAGCGGCCCAGCGGGATGCGGGCCAGGAAGCGCTCTCGGTTGGCCGGGGTGTCTTCCATTCCCATGAAGTCAGCCATCATGGGAGTCTCGCCGATCATGGGGTTGACCGCGTTGATGCGAATGCCGGCACGCGCGAACTCCAGCGCCAGGCCCTTGGTGAGGTTGATCATGGCGGCCTTGCTGCCGCTGTACCAGGTCAACCCCGGCCCCGGGCGCACGCCGGTCGTGGATGCCACATTCACCATGACGCCGTGGCCCTGGGTTACGAGGTGGGGCAGTGCGCACTGGGCTGCCCAGTACACGCTTTTGAGGTTGACGCGATAGACGCGGTCGAACTCTTCTTCCGTGACCTGGAGCGCCGGCTTGTTGCGATGGGTGGTGCCTGCATTGTTGACCACAATGTGCAGGCCCCCGAGCTGCTGTAGTGTTGCGTCCACCATGCGGCGGTAATCCGCTTCGCGGGACACATCACAGGCCATGGCGGCCGCCCGCCCGCCGCTGGCCGTTAACTCGTCGGCCATGCGCTGGGCGCCTTCGGCGTTGAGGTCGGCAACCATCACAGCGGCGCCGGCCTGGGCCAATCGCCGTGCGATGGCCGCGCCGAACCCTGAGGCGCCACCGGTGACGATGGCGACTTTGTCATTCAGATTCATGGTGATTACTTTCAGATGTCGAGAACCAGCCGCCCGCTGCCGCAGCGCGAGACGCAGACCATCATGCGACGCTGCTCCGCGTGCTCGGCAGGAGACAGAACGTAGTCGAGGTGCTTCACCTCGCCCTCCAGCACCGGTGCCTCACAGGTGCCGCAGATGCCTTCGCGGCACGACCAGGGGTAGTCGACCCCGAGACGCTCCATCGCTTCAAGCACACTCTCGTGCGCGTTGACGGTGGCGTGCAGGCCGCTGCGCTGCAGCAGCAGTTCGAACGGCTGCCGCTCGCCTGCCGGTGCTTCCACTCCCTTGAATCGCTCCATGCGCACCGACCCCGGCTGCCAGTGTGCAGTCGCTGCCGTCAGAGCGTCCAGCATGGGCGCCGGGCCGCAGGCATAGACGGCGTCCCAGCGCTGGGTCTGCAGGCGCTCCGCGAGATTCATCGGGCCGCCCTGTTCGTCATCGAAGTGCAGATGCAGGCGATCGGCCGCCAGCGCCTTCAGCTCCTCAAGGTAGGCCAGGCGCGGGGCCGAACGGGCACTGGCCCAGAGTTCAAATGGCATGCCTTTCTGCGCGCATGACTGGGCCATGGCGTAGATCGGGGTGATGCCTATACCGCCGGCGAGTAACAGCACGCGTCGGTGTTCCGAAGCCATCTCGAACAGGTTGCGTGGCGCACTCACGCGCAGCGACTGGCCCACCTTCAGCTTCTCGTGAATCCAGACCGAGCCGCCGCGGCTGTTGGCATCCCATCCTACTGCCACCACGTAGCGGTCCATACCGGGCTGTCCCATGGCATTGACCAGCGAATACTGGCGTACCAGTCCGTTGCCCAGTGCTAGATCGATATGGGCTCCGGCTTGTGCCCCGGGCAGGGGTTGTCCGGATTTGTGGCGCAGTTCTACCGCCAGTACGTCCCGCGCCACGGCTCGCAAGCCGGCGACGGTCACTTCGATGTCGGCACTCATGCCTGTTCCTCACCCGTTTCCGCCTTGGCGAGGCGGTCCAGCAGCCAGCGCGCCTGATTCAGGCCGGCATCTGCGGCGATCGGCACCATGGGCCGCTCGGGCACCAGACTCAGGATCTTCTGCTGCGCCTCAATCATGGTTCGGTCTTCCTCGAAGGCAACCACGACGCCCTGATAGATCTTTTCGGTCATGGCCTCATCGTCGAGTGCGAAGTTGCGCGCCTGACAGAACCAGTAATGGCTGGTGGTCTCGGTTTCCGGTGTCTGGATGGAGGTGTGCCGGAACTGCACTGCCTCGGGCGCGCGGCGGCCCTCCGGCGCGCCGGTTCCTGCCGGGGCGGAGCCGGCATCCATGCGCAGCAGTGCAGGGGGAGACCACTGGTAGATCTGCCAGCGGTCGACCTTGCCTTCGAACTTGGCCACGCTCTTGTGCAGGTTGGGCATCTCGTCGTTGAGATACCAGCGACTGATGGTCAGCGTACCGTTGCCGCTGGTATCACGCTCTATCTTGGGCTTGAGGTCTGCGGCGCTGTCCGTCCCCAGTGTCGTGGGGTGCACCCAGGCCAGGTGGGTGAAGTCGAGCAGGTTGTCGATGATCAGCTTGTAGTTGGCCTGGTAGTGGATGTAGCCAGGCTTCATGCGCCAGTCAGGCGAGTCGTGCCAGAAGTAATCGACGATGTCGGCCGGATTAGCCCGAGCAGGGTCTCCCATCCAGATCCAGACCAGCCGGTTGCGCTCGACCACCGGGTAGCGCTTGATGCAGGTCTTCGGCGGGATCTGGGCCTGGCCGGGAATCTCGACACACGCACCGCTGGGGTCGAACTTCAGCCCGTGGTACATGCACCGCACGCAATCGCCTTCCTTGCGGCCGATGTGCAGAGGCGCTGAGCGGTGGCAGCAACGGTTTTCCAGTGCCACCACCCGGCCTTGGCTGTCGCGGTACAGCAGCACAGGCTCGTTGAGCAGCGTCCGATGAAACAAGCCTTCCTGTGGGACTTCGACATCCCAGGCGGCTACATACCAGCAATTGCGAACGAACATTGAGCGTCTCCTTTAGGTTTTTTTCATGCTAATGAGCTTCACTGCACAGGACAAATCGATTTTTCTAACCTATGATCGGATTTATCTATCACTGAGGCTGATCGCATGAAGCTCCAGACACTGCAGGCGCTGATCTACATCGAGGAGGTGGGCAGTCTTCGTGCAGCCGCCCAGTTGCTGCACATGTCGCAGCCCGCACTGTCGGCTGCGATCCAGCAGCTTGAGGAGGAATTGCAGGCCCCCTTGCTCGTGCGAACCAAGCGCGGGGTCAGCCTCACGTCGTTCGGGCAAGCGTTCATGAAGCACGCACGGTTGATCGTGTCGGAAAGCCGACGTGCTCACGAAGAGATTGAACAGCTGCGCGGACACTGGGAGGGAAAGATCACCTTCGCAACGTCGCCCGCGATTGCCCTGGGGCCGCTACCGCTTGCGCTGGCCAGTTTTGCGCGGGAATTTCCGGCCGTGACCGTCAATGTGCGAGACGGTCTCTATCCTTCTGTGTCCCTGCAGTTGAGGGATGGAACACTGGACTTTGCGCTCACCGCCGCATACAAGCACGACCTCGACGCTGATCTGGAGGCGCAGGCACTGCATGTGAGCGACATCGTCATCGTTGGGCAACGGGAGCACCCGAAAGCGCGGGCCACCCGACTTGCCGAGCTGGTCGACTGCCGCTGGGCGTTTTCCAGTGCCCCACGGGGACCGGGGGCCATCATCCGGGATGCCTTTGCACGCCACGGTATGCCCGAGCCGAAACCGGGTATCGTGTGTGAGTCGTTCCTCGCCCTGCCGGGCATCGTGGCGCACTCGGACATGCTGACGACCATGCCACGCGGCCTGTATGAAGGCAACGCGTTCAGGGACCGTCTCTGCGTCTTGCCGATCGAAGACCGTCTGCCCAGTCCGACCATCTTCGTGCTGCGACGTCACGACCTGCCGCTGACGCCGGCTGCCGCTGGACTCATACGCTGGATTCAGCATCACGCACGCCGGGCCGACTAAGGCCGTTGAACTTGATCTTCATGGCCGACCTCCGTCGCTTGAAGCTGCTGCCTGCGGCGATGCGGGGGTGGCTCTAGCTTCGAGGCCGCGCAGGTCAGATGCAGGCAGACCGCATGGGGTTGACTCAGATACTGCGGCGCGTGCGTGCCAGCGGCGGGTTTTTCGCGAAGTAGCCTTCGATGCCGCGCATCAGCGCGTCGGCCAGTTGTTCCTGGTAGGTCTCGCTGTTGAGTTTGGTCTCTTCTTCCGGGTTGCTGATGAAGGCGGCCTCCACCAGCACGCTCGGGATGTCGGGCGCCTTCAGCACGGCAAAGCCGGCCTGTTCCACCTTGGGCTTGTGGAGCTTGCCGACGCGGCCGATTTCCTTGAGTAGCGTGTCGCCGAGCTTGAGGCTGTCCTTGATCTGCGCCGTGGTGCTCATGTCGAACAGCATGCGCTGCACATGCGCATCCTTGCTCTTGACGTTGAGGCCACCGATCAGGTCGGCCTTGTTCTCCTTGGCCGCCATCCAGCGCGCCGCGCTGCTGGAGGCGCCGCTCTGGCTGAGCGCGAACACACTGGCGCCTTGCGGCCGTGGCGTGTAGAAGGCGTCGGCGTGGATGCTGACGAACAGGTCGGCCTGCACCTGGCGTGCCTTGTTGACGCGCACGTGCAGCGGCACGAAGAAGTCACCGTCGCGTGTGAGGTAGGCGCGCATCGGGTTGCCGTTGATGGTGGTGGTGTTGATGCGCTCACGCAGCCGGTGCGCAAGCTTGAGCACCACATCCTTCTCGCGCGTGCCGCCGGGGCCGATGGCGCCCGGGTCCTCGCCGCCGTGGCCGGGGTCGAGTGCGACGATGATCAGGCGTTCGGTCTTGTTGGCTTGTGAATCTTTTTGGCCACCGGGCCTTGCCGCGTCGGTGCCGGGTGCTCCTGAAACAGGAGCAGACGCCGGGCTGGCCGGCGCGGGCGCCATCTTGCGCGTGTGCTGCGCAATCAGGTCACCCAGCGGATCATGGCCGCGCGCAGACGACGCGGTCGCTGCGGGTGCCGGTGCGGCCGGCGTCTCCTTGTCCTTCAGTCGCTCGGCGATCAGCGCAGCCAATGGGTCGGCGGCTTCCTTGGGGTAGAGGTCGAGCACCAGACGGTGCTGGTAGGCCGCCACCGGCTCCAGCGTGAAGACCTGGGGCGTGATGGCCTGCTTGAGGTCAATCACCAGCCGCACCACGGTGGGCGAGAACTGGCCGACACGGATGCCGGCGATGTTCGGGTCGTCTGGCCGCACCTTCGCCACCAGCTCGCGCAGGGCGGGGTTGAGTTCGATGCCTTCGATGTCCACCGCCAGCCGCGGCGGGCTGGGTACGAAGAGTTGTTTGGTGCTGAGCTGGCCGTCAGATTCGATGGTCACGCGCGAGTAGTCGGGCGCCGGCCATACGCGCACCGCCAGGATGGTGGCGCCGCGTGCGATCTGAGCCCGTCCCAGCAGCAGCACCAGCATGCCGGTCTGCAGCAGTGCGCGCCGTGACACATCGGACGGCCCGGCGGCGCTCAAGCCCTCGCCTCCTTCTTCAGGCCGTGCAGCAGCGCTACCCCGGTGGTGGTCTGTGCGGTGAGCGTGGCCTGGCGCGATTCATCGGCCTGCGCATCGAGCCGGATCACCAGGTCTGCCGGCGGCAGCAGGGCCGCGGCCTGCTCGGGCCATTCGGCCAGCTTCAGGCCCGGGCTGGTGAAGATGTCGCGAAAGCCGGCGTCCTCCCATTCCCGCGGGTCATTGAAACGGTAAAAGTCGAAGTGCCAGACGGCCAGGCCCGGCACCTCGTGCGGTTCCACCACGGCATAGGTCGGGCTCTTGATGCGGCCGCCCACGCCCAGCGCGCGCAGCAGGTGGCGCACCAGCGTGGTCTTACCGGCGCCCAGGTTGCCCTGCAGCTCCAGGAAGGCGTTGCGCAGCGCCGGCTGCGCGGCCAGGGCGGTGGCGAGGCGCTGCGTATCGTCCTCGCTGCGCAGGAGGAGACTTTCTACAATCGGCTCGTGTCGTTCAACAGCACTCAATTCGTTTCCCTGGTCCGGGACTGGGCCCGTGAGCTTGGATTCTCCCAAATCGGCGTCAGCGGCGTGGATCTGTCGGCCGCCGAGCCGGGTTTGCTGGCCTGGCTGGCCGAGGGTTTCCATGGCGACATGGCCTACATGGCCGCCCACGGCCTCAAGCGGGCACGCCCGGCGGAACTGGTGCCGGGCACCGTCAGCGTGATTACCGCGCGCATGGATTATCTGCCGGCGGCTACCCCCCACGACTGGCAGGTGGTCGAATTCGCGCGCCTGGCGCGGCCGCAGGAGGGCGTGGTCTCGCTCTACGCCCGCGGCCGCGACTACCACAAGGTGCTGCGCAGCCGCCTGCAGAAGCTGGCCGAGCGCATGGCCGAGCACGCGGGTCCGTTCGGGCACCGAGTTTTCACCGACTCGGCGCCGGTGCTGGAGGCCGAGCTGGCGGCGCGCAGCGGCCAGGGCTGGCGCGGCAAGCACACGCTGGTGCTCAGCCGCGAGGCCGGCTCAATGTTCTTCCTCGGCGAAATCTATGTGGACATGGCGCTGCCGCCCAGCGAGCCGGTCAGCGGCCACTGCGGCAGCTGTCAGGCCTGCCTGGACGTTTGCCCGACACAGGCCATCGTGGCACCGTACCGGCTCGATGCGCGGCGCTGCATCTCCTACCTGACCATCGAGCACGACGGGCCGATCCCGCTGGCGTTGCGGCCCTTGTTGGGCAATCGCATCTACGGCTGCGACGACTGTCAGCTGGCCTGCCCCTGGAACAAGTACGCGCAGCGCAGCGCGCTGCCGGACTTTGATCCGCGCGCAGGCCTGACCGGCAGCACGCTGGCGGCGCTGTTCGGCTGGAGCGAGGTGGAGTTCCTGCAGCGCACCGAAGGCAGTGCGATCCGTCGCATCGGACACACACGCTGGCTGCGCAATATCGCGGTGGCCCTGGGCAACGCCTTGCGTGCAGCGCCCGACCCTGCGATAGTGGAGGCACTGCGGCAACGGGCGTCGGACCCCAGTGAGACAGTGCGCGAGCACGTGGCCTGGGCGCTGGCGCAGCAGACGGAATCGCGACAACCATAACAACCGGAGGGTCCATCATGACGATGCGCTACACCTATGTGCCGAACCAGCTGCCCGAAAACAAGATGCGGCTGTACCCCACCAAGGTGATCAACATCATCGGCGGCCCGGGTTGCGACAAGTCGCTCTTCACCGCGGCCATCATCCTGTACCTCAACCTGCACCACAAGACGGTGGAGCTGATCCCGGACTACGCCAAGTCGCTGGTGTGGCAGAAGGACTACGAGGCACTGAAGAACCAGTACCACATCGCCCAGCAGCAGTTCCGCATGCTGGAGTTGCTCGACGGCCAGGTGCAGTTCCTCATCACCGAATGCTCGCTGCCGCAGATCCTCTACTACAACGAGAACTACGCCGACAACATCTGCGACGTCGAGAAGACGCGCAAGCAGATCGTCGAGTGGTACCGGCAGTTCAACAACGTCAACGTGATGGTGGAGCGCGACCCCGAGAAGCCCTATGTGCACACAGGCCGCTTCCAGGACGAGGAGCAGGCAAAGACAGTGGACATGGGGTTGCGCGCCACACTGCGCCACGAGGGCATGGCCTTCACGCCGCTCAAGCCCGACATCCAGGCCATTCACGACTTCGCCGCCACGCTGCTCAAGGACTGAGCCGGCGACGTGGCGCGCTAGCGCAGCACGCCCAGCGCAAAGGTCAGGCTGGCCATGCCCAGCAGGGTGGACAGCGTCACCAGCGCTGCCACCAGCGGCCCGTCATAGCCCATGCGCGTGGCCAGCACATAGCAGCTGGAGGCCGTGGGCAGGGCCGAGAAGGCCAGCAGCATGGTGGTTTGCTCGGGCGTCAGATGGAAGGCCTGCGACAGGCCGAAGGCGATCAGCGGCAGCACGAAATGCCGGATGGACAACGTGGCCACCGCCAGCGTCTTGGCGCGCGCCAGGCTGGAAAACTGCAGGCCGGCACCGGCCGCCATCAGGCCCAGCGCCAGTGTGGCGGCGCCGATGCGCGACAGCGAGGGATCGATCCAGGCCGGAATCTTCAGCCCGGCCAGATTGGCCAGCAGGCCCGAGACGGTGGCAATGATCAGCGGGTTGCGCAGCAGCTCGCGGCCGAAGTGGCGCTGCGAGTGGCGCGCCATCGGCCAGACGGCTGCCACGTTGAACAGCGGCACGCAAAAGCCGATCAGCACGGCGATCAGCAAGACCCCGCTGGGCCCGGCGAGGCGCTCCGCCAGCGCCAGCCCGATGAATGAGTTGAAGCGAAACGCCACCTGTGCGCTGGCGGCGTGCTGGCGCGTGTCAATGTGGCGGCCGATCAGTGGCAGCCAGGGCAGGGCGTAGGACAGGGCAATGCCGCACAGGCCCGTGATCAGGCCGGCACCGATCAGGCCGGAGGCGGCCTGGAAATCGAGCGAGCTGCGCACGATGCTGTGGAACAGCAGCACCGGAAACAAGAAGTAGTAGACCAGGGCCTCGACCGGCTCCCAGACGCTGCGGTTGAGGGCGGTGTAGCGGCAGACCAGGTAGCCGCAGAGGATGAGGGAGAAATCGGGGAAGAGCAGTTGAGCGTAGTTCACGGGGCGAGAATACCAGCCCGCCGCGGTGGGCTGCGTCGGAAATCGGGTTAAATTCCCGCTCATCGGCGTCGCGGGACGCCCGGTACCGAGGAGGAAACACCATGACGAAACATGTTCTTGCCGCCCTGACCCTGGGGCTGGCCGCTTGGCTGCCCGTGCAGGCCGCCGTGCTCGAAGGTCAGCGCTTTGACGACATCGTGAAGATCGGCAACCAGGAACTCAAGCTCAATGGTCTGGGCGTGCGCGGCGTGCTGTTCATCAAGGCCTATGTGGCTGGCCTGTACGTGCCCGAGAAGGCCACGGTGGCGCAGCAGATCTTGCGTCAGCCAGGCCCGAAGCGCATCCAGATGCGCATGTTGATGGAGATCGGCGCACCCGACATCAAGAAGGCGCTGGTGGACGGCATGCAGAAGAATGTGAGTGAAGGTCAGTGGGCCGCCATGCAGGACCGGGTGGCGCAGTTCTCGCGCACCATCGAGTCGATCGGCGTCGCCAAACCGGGTGACACCATCACCCTGGACTACGTGCCAGAGCGTGGCCTGCTGCTGGCGGTGAACGACGTCGCCAAGGGGCATGCCATCAGTGGTGCCGATTTCTACAACGCGTTGCTGGAGATCTTCGTCGGGGATAACCCCGTGGACGGGCGCCTCAAGAAGGGCATGCTGGGACAATAGAATCAGCTTTTCTCATCCCACAAGGAGCACACAATGATGAAACGTCGAACGATCTTCGCACTCAGCCTGCTGGCTGCAGCCGGCACCGCCCTGGCCCAGGCTTATCCGAACAAGCCCATCAAGCTGCAGGTGCCGTTTGCACCGGGCGGTACGACGGACATCATTGCCCGCACCATTGCCGACCCCTTGGGCAAGGTCCTGGGCCAGCCGGTGGTGGTAGAGAACAAGGCCGGCGGCGGCGGCGTGGTGGGCGCCACTGAAACCACCAAGGCCGCGCCGGATGGCTACTCGCTCGGCATGGCCACGGTGTCGACCACCGCGGCCAACCCGGCGATCAACCCGAAGATCCCGTACAACCCGCTGACGGACTTCACGCCCATCATCAACATCGCGGCCACGCCGAACATCATCGCCGTGCACCCGAGCTTCCCCGCCAAGGACCACAAGGCCTTTCTGGCCGAGCTGAAGAAGTCGCCCGGCAAGTACTCCTACGCCACCTCCGGCACCGGCGGCATCGGTCATCTGCAGACCGAGCTGTACAAGAGCCAGACCAGCACCTTCATTACCCACATCCCCTACCGTGGCGCCGGCCCGGCGCTGAACGACACCGTGGCCGGCCAGGTGCCGATCATCTTCGACAACCTGCCTTCGGCACTGCCCTTCATCCAGAGCGGCCGGCTGGTGCCCATCGTGGTGGCGGCGCCGAACCGCTTGGCCGTGCTGCCCAATGTGCCGACCTTCAAGGAAGTCGGCCTGGAGCCGGTGAACCGCATGGCCTACTACGGCATCCTGGCCCCCAAGGGTCTGCCCAAGGACATCGTGGACAAGATCAACGCGGCCACCCGCCAGGTGCTGCAGGACCCGGCCGTGCGCAAGCGCATCGAGGACACCGGCTCCATCATCGTGGCCAACACGCCTGAGCAGTTCGCGGCCCAGATCAAGGCCGAGTTCGAGGTCTACAAGAAGGTGGTTGATACCGCCAAGCTCAAGCTTGACTGAGGGCCATGCAGGGCATTGATGCCTCTGTCGATGCCTTCATCGATGCCCTGTGGCTGGAAGAGGGCCTGTCACGTAACACGCTGACGGCCTACCGGCGCGACCTGGAGCTCTACGCCCGCTGGCTGCAAGGCCGCGGGCGTACGCTTTTGGAGACCGGAGAAGCCGACCTCAACGCCTACTTTGCCGACCGTCATGCCACCACCCGCGCCACCACCGCCAACCGGCGCCTGACCGTCTTCAAACGCTACTTCCGCTGGGCGCTGCGTGAGCGCCATATCACCACCGACCCCACCCTGCGCCTGCAGGCCGCCCGGCAGCCGCTGCGTGTGCCCAAGACGCTGACGGAAGCGCAGGTGGAAGCCCTGCTGGCCGCCCCCGGCGAGGCCACGCCGCTGGCTGTACGCGACCGCACCATGCTGGAACTGATGTACGCCAGTGGCTTGCGCGTGAGTGAACTGGTCACCCTCAAAACCTTCAATGTCAGCCTGTCCGAACACGTGCTGCGTGTCTTCGGCAAGGGCAACAAGGAGCGTCTGGTGCCCTTCGGCGAGGTGGCCGGCCAGTGGTTGCAACGCTATCTGCAGGAGGCACGCCCGGAGCTGCTGGGGGCGAAGCAGACCGACGACCTGTTCGTCACCTTCCGTGGCACGCGCGCCGGAGAGGCCATGTCGCGCGTGATGTTCTGGATGATTGTGAAAAAGTACGCCGTGGCGGCCGGCATCACGGCACCGCTGTCGCCGCACACCCTGCGGCATGCCTTTGCCACCCATCTGCTGAACCATGGGGCGGATTTAAGGGCGGTGCAGATGTTGTTGGGGCATGCGGACATCTCGACGACCACCATCTATACCCATGTGGCGCGGGAGCGGTTGAAGGCGTTGCATGCGCAGCATCATCCGCGGGGGTAGTTTGCTTTTTGCGTGATGCCTCGCCTGGCAAAGGTGTCGGGATGTGCGCCCGACTGCGCACTCACTTTCTTTGCGTCGCCAAAGAAAGTAAGCAAAGAAAGGCGAGCCGGATTCGTCGGCCCTCCGGGCACGCTGCGTTGCTCGGTTCAAGCGGGAGCCGCGCAAACTCGCTGCGCTATGCACGGCTCTTGATCCGCTTGCCCCTGCGCTACTCGCCTCCTCATAACGGCGGGGGATACCGTAGACCGAAAACCACAAGGACGCGCCACGGCGCGACCTTGGGAAGTCATGCTTGGTAGATAAGCATCCGGGATAATTTACCCCCATGAATCTCCGTCGCCAATGCCAACAACTGCTCGCCGTCACCGACCCGGTTGCCAAGGCGCGCGCAGTCACGGCACTGGACCGCAACGCCCCGATTGACACCGAAGAACAGATTGAGGCTATAGATGGCCTGCCGGGTCGTGGTGAACGGCCGCCACTGGTGCCACATACCAGCATCAAGACGGGGTCGCTCGCCACGCCGCGCGGCCACGCGGCGCTGGTGCATTCCATCGTGCACATTGAAAAGAACGCCATCGACTTGGCGCTCGACATCTGCTGGCGTTTTGCCGGGATGCCGGAGGCCTTTTACCGCGACTGGTTGCGGGTGGCGTTTGAAGAGGCTTACCACTTCACGCTGCTGCGCGACCATTTGCTGACGCTGGGCTTCGACTACGGCGACTTTCCGGCCCACGATGGCCTGTGGTCCATGGCCGAACGCACCCAGGGCGACATCCTGGCGCGGGTGGCGCTGGTGCCGCGCACGCTGGAGGCGCGCGGGCTCGATGCCTCGCCCGCCGTGAAAACCAAGCTGGTGTCGATTGGCGACCACAAGGCGGGGGAGATTCTGGACATCATCCTGCGCGACGAGATCGGCCATGTGGCCACAGGCAACCGCTGGTACGGCTGGTTGTGCGCGCAGCGCGGGCTGGACCCGGTGCGAAGCTATGCGGAACTCACGGTGAAGTATGAAGCGCCGAAGTTGAAGAAGCCGTTCAATCTGGATGCGCGGCGGGCGGCTGGTTTCTCTGACGACGAGTTGATTGCGCTTCAGACCGAGTGAGTCTCTTTGAACCATGCGCCTGGCCGAAGCTTTGAGGGGTCTCGCTGTGGCACAAACCCTTCACCGGAGGCTGAGAGCCCTCGATCTTTACAATCCCGTACATCCCCCGAAAGAGAGTAATCCACATGGCAATCTACGAACTCGACGGCAAGTCCCCCACACTCGGCAAGAACGCCTGGGTGGCCGACAGCGCCCAGGTGATCGGCAAGGTCACGCTGGAAGATGACGTGAGCGTCTGGTTCGGCACCATCATCCGCGGTGACAGCGAACACATCCACATTGGCCGCGGCTCCAACATCCAGGACGCCAGCGTGCTGCATGCCGACGCCGGTGTGCCGTTGACGCTGGGCGAGAACGTGTCGGTGGGTCACAAGGTCATGCTGCACGGCTGCACCGTGGGCGATGGCTCGCTGATCGGCATCGGTGCCGTGGTGCTGAACCACGCGAAGATTGGCAAGAACTGCCTGGTGGGGGCGGGCGCGCTGGTGACCGAGGGCAAGGAGTTTCCTGACGGTTCGATGATCCTGGGCAGCCCGGCCAAGGCGGTGCGGCAGCTGACCCCCGAGCAGATCGAGGGTCTCAAGCGCATTGCGGCGCACTACGTCGACAACGCGACGCACTACCGCAAGAGTTTCAAGAAGATCGGTTGAGCGTTTGCACTCGGCTGGCTGATTAGGTTTATTTTCGTGTCTGAATTTCACAAATTTCTTTTCGAGGGCCTGCCGGTACGCGGCATGATCGTGCGCCTGACCGATGCCTGGACCGAGATCCTGCGCCGGCGTGCCGGCAGCACCACCGGCGCCTACCCGCCGCCAGTACAGAACCTGTTGGGCGAGATGGCGGCGGCCGGGGCGCTGATGCAGTCCAACATCAAGTTCAATGGCGCCCTGATCCTGCAGGTGTTCGGCGACGGGCCGGTCAAGCTGGCGGTGGCCGAGATCCAGTCGGACCTGAGCCTGCGCGCCACCGCCACGGTGCAGGGCGAGGTGCCGGCTTCGGCGGGTCTGGGCGCCATGCTCAATGTGCACGGCCAGGGGCGCTGCGCCATCACGCTCGACCCGCAGGACCGCCTGCCGGGCCAGCAGCCCTACCAGGGCGTAGTGCCGCTGAGCGATGCACAGGGCCAGTCACTGCCCACCCTGTCGGACGCCCTGCAGCACTACATGCGCCAGAGCGAGCAGCTGGAGACGACGCTGGTGCTGGCAGCCGACGACAAGGTGGCCGCGGGCCTGCTGATCCAGCGTCTGCCGATCGAGGGGATGGCGAACCTGGCGGGCCAGAACCCAGCCGAGGCCGAGCAGTACGAGGCGGAGCAGTACGAGCACTACAACCGCATCGCCACGCTGGCGTCCAGCCTCAAGCGCGAGGAACTGCTGACGCTGGATGTGGAGACCATCCTGCGCCGCCTGTTCTGGGAGGAGGCGCTGCAACGGTTCGAACCCCTGGCCGGCGAGACGGCGCCGCGCTTTGCCTGCACCTGCAGCCGCGAGCGTGTGGGACGCATGATCCAGGGACTGGGCGAGGTGGAGGCCAAGGAGATCCTGGCCGAACGCGGCGTGATCATGGTGGATTGCGAATTCTGTGGTGCCAATTACCGCTTCGATGCCATCGATGCGGCGCAGCTGTTCACGCAGGCGGGCGATCAGCCGCCGTCGAGCGCGTCCATCCAGTAAAGAGCCGGAACTCGCAGTCCGGGTCGGCACATTTCTCGCACAGGCCGCGCCAGCGTGGCGGCGGCCCATCCTGCGGGTGGATCAGGCGCAAGGCGGCGCGCAGGCGCTGCCCCCCCATGCCATAGATGACGCCGTAGGAAACCCCCATCTGCTGCAAGGCAGCGCGCAGCGTTGCGTCGGCGGCCTGCTGCTCGGGGGTGCTGCCCGGCAGGTCGAGGCCGGTCAGCAGGACGCGGTCAAAGGATTGACTCTGCAGCGTGGCCAGCGGCGGGGCGTCGCTGACCTGCAGTTCGGCCAGGTGCTGGGTCAGGGCCTGTGCCAGCCGGGTCTTGCCGGTGGCCGGGGCGCCGAGGAGGGCGATACGCATGTCCAGGGCAGGACAGGGTCTTATTTGCTGATCTGGACGTAGATCTCGTTGGGCTTGACCATGCCCAGCTCCAGCCTGGCTTTTTCCTCCACCATCTCCAGGCCTTCCTTGAGGTCGCGCACCTCGGCGGCCAACTGGTCGTTGGCCAGCTGCGCCTGGGCGTTCTTCTGCTTCTGCGCCTCCAGTTCGGTCGCCATGCGCGCCACACTGGGCACGCTGCCCCGGCCAAACCACAGCTGCGCGTGCAGGATCACGAGCAGGGTGATGAGGATGGCCGGGACGAGGCGTGAACCCATATCGCTATGCCCTGATGGTCGAAATCGAGGGGAACCCGAATGACCGCGGGACACCGCAGAACCGGCTTTGCCGGGCTGCTGGTGTCGCCCCCTTGAAGGGGAGGCGCGGAGCGACTCGGGGGGGCTTCACTTGAGGTTATAGAAGGCAGAGCGGCCAGGGTAGACGGCGATCTCTCCCAGGTCTTCCTCAATGCGCAGCAATTGGTTGTACTTGGCCATGCGGTCGCTGCGGCTCATGGAGCCGGTCTTGATCTGGCCAGCGTTGGTGCCCACGGCGATGTCGGCAATGGTGCTGTCTTCGGTCTCGCCGGAGCGGTGGCTGATGACGGCGGTGTAACCGGCGCGCTTGGCCATCT
>CALRMF020000019.1:0-19387 GCA_943369035.1 Curvibacter sp. AEP1-3 | reverse complement strand
CAAGTGAAGGCCGTGGCGGCGGGGATGTAGACCTTGGCTGCATTGGCTACCGTGTAGCTGCTGCCGGCGCCGTCGGCGCTGGCCTGGCCGTATTCGAAGGCCAGGCTGGCGGTGCCGCTGGCGTTTAGGTTGGTATTGACGTTGATGTTGCGTTCGGCCACCAGCTTGAGCTGGTTGGCGCTCCAGCTCACGGCGTCGTTGACGAAAATGTCGCCATTGCCGCCGCTGCTGCCCTGGCTGACCGTGGCAATCTCCACATTGGTGTTGCCGAGGTCGGTGGACAGCTGCGCGCCGGTGATGTTGCCGCCGCTGGCGGCAATCGTGAAGTCGTTGGGGTCGATCAGCCAACGGCCGGTGCTGCCAGCCGCGGCGCGGGTGGTGACGGTGCGGTCCGCCAGCAGCTCGACGTAGTTGGCGCTGGTCTCGATGAAGCCGCCGTTACCGCCGTTCGGCGCGGAGGCATCTAGCGTGCCGCCCACCTCGATGCGGTCCTTCTCCATGCCGCCCATCAGGTAGATCTGGCCCTGCTCGCCGGTGGCCAGCGTCTGAGCCTCGGTGATGCCGGTATGGTTGATCACCGTGGAAGCCAGGTCGCCCGCGGCCTGCGCCGTCAGGTAGACCAGGCCGCCGTCGGCCTTGATGGCGCCGCCCTGGCGAATCAGCGCATCAACTGCGCCTTGCTCCACCTCCAGCTTGACCGGGCCGCCGAGGTCCAGCGTCACTTTGCTGCCAGCGCCCAGCAGCACATTGCCCTGCGGGGCTTCCATGCGGCCGGTGTTGGTGACCTTGGCCGCGATCATCGCCACCGTGCCGCCGGGCGCGACCGTGATGTTGCCCTGGTTGACGATGGCATTGCTGCTGCCGCCGGCAAAACGGTAGTTGCCGGCCATGAAATCGCTGTTGCTCAGGTTCAGCGTCGAAGCCACGATGCCGGCGGTGTTCACCTGCGCCGTGGGCGTGAACAGCACGCCGTTGGGGTTGATGAGGAAGACCTGGCCATTGGCGCGCAAAGCACCCTGGATGACCGAGACATCGGAGCCGATGACCCGGTTGAGCGCCACGGCGGAGGCCGAAGGCTGCACGAACTGCACCGTGTTGCCCGCGCCAATCGAAAAACTCTGCCAGTCCACGGCCATGCGGGCGGTGGACTGGGTGACCGTCATCGTGCTGCCGGCGGTAGCGATGCTGCCGCTGCCGGCCACCACATTGCCGCCGGTGGGCAGAACCGACTGCGCCAGCGCCGGGCTCAGGCTGGCCAACCCCAAGCCACCCAGCATCAACAGGTTGGCGGCTACAGACTTGCTCTTGCCTCGACCGCGGGCGGTCTCGGCCACGGCTTGCCAGGCGCCGACGACGCAGTTCCAGATGACGCGATATGAGTGATTCATGGTGGGCCTCGGTCTGAGAGCGAAGACGCAAATAGTCAAGACATGAGAACGATAAATAAGCTCTCAAGAATATGAAAAATATGCGCGCAATAGCTCTCAATAGCTCTCAATTTCGAGAGATATGGAGGGCCCAGAAAGAGCCGCGAAGAGCCGTAGGGTTCGGCGAGTTTCAGTCGGAGACGGCGCGCCGCTTCAGCGGCAGGCTGAAGACGAAGACCGTACCGTGTGGCAGGTTGTCTTCCGCGTGGACCGCGCCCTGGTGGCTGCGGGCAATGCTGTGCACGATGAACAGGCCCAAGCCACTGCTGGTCTTCTCCCGGCGGGGCCGGCTGTCGCTTTTGCCGTAGAAGCGCTCAAAGATGCGCTGTTTGTCCGCGGAAGGAATGCCTGGGCCCTGGTCAGAGACCCGCAACACGGCCTCGGCCGGTCGGCTCCGCAACTCGACCACGACGCCGTGGCGCTCACCCTCGCCGTAGCGCACGGCATTGTCGATCAGGTTGTTAAGCGCGATGGTCAGCAAGGCCGGGTCGGCATCGATCCAGACCGGGGCGGGTGGCAGTTCGACGCGCAGCCACGACGCGTCGGCGTATTGGGCGGTGACGCCCGCCACCAGATCCCTCAGGTTGATGCGCTTGTGGCGTGGCGTCAGGCTGCGTTCACGCACCCGGTCCTGGTCGATCAGGTCGTTGGTCAGCCGAATCAGACGTTGGCTGGCCTGGCGGATGTTGTTGAGCCGTGTTCCTACGTCCGGGGGGATCTGGGACTCGAGGTAGCGCAGCGAATCGAGCGAGGCCTTGATCATGGCCGCCGGTGTCCGGAATTCGTGCGAGGCCATGGACAACAGCTGCCGCTGTTCAAGTTCGGCCTCGCGCACCTGCTCGAGTGCCTGCTGCATGTCGCGCGTGCGTGCTGTGACACGCTCCTCCAGTTCCTGGTTACGGTTGGCTAACTGGGTCAGCAGTTGCTGGCGTGCCTGGGCGTGCAGTGCCTGCATCTGGCGTGCTCGGTCGACCAGCGCGAACTGCAGGGCCACCAGGTACAACACGCCGGCGACCTGCCAGCCGTAGAACGAAAAGAGGGTGACCGGCAGCCAACCCATGTTGGCCAAGATGTTCATAACGGCAAGACCGGTGTAGATCAGGTGCGGGACGCCGAACAGCAGGGCCAGCCGCTGCCGGCGCCACATCTGCCGCAGGATGCCCAGCCACGCCACCCCCAGCAGCGGCATGCTGGCGAGAAACAGCGAACTGGGCACGAACATTTTGTCGAATAGCAGGCCCACGGCCATCGCCCCCAGCACCAGCAGCGGCCAGGCCACGAACAGCCGGTGCAGCCATGCCGACAGCTGGCGGAAATCGAACAGATAGGTGGCCACCAGCAGTGACATGGCCAAGCTCAGACTGCCCAAAGCGTTGGTGGCGATGTTGAACCACTCCAGACGCTGCAACGGCAGGAAATGGTGGGCCAGCCCGTCGATGAAGAACCACAGGCCGGTGGTCATGGCGACGTACAGCAGCCACAGCAGGTAGACTCGATCGCGTAGCAGGACATACATGGCGACGGTGAGCAGCACCAGCACTAAGCTGCCGGCGAACACGCCGCCGAGCACCAGACTCTCGCTCACCACCATGGCCAGGAAACTGTCGGGCCGGTACAGCGTGACCAGCGCCGACTGCGTGCTGGTCGTCTGAATTTGCACCAGCACGGTGGCCTGCTCATGACCTTGCAGCGCGATCGGGAAGGCTGGTTTCAGAGCCGGTAGGGGAGCATCGATGTGTGCCACCTGATCGCCGGCCTGGCCTACGCGTTGCGGCGTGTCGTCGCCGGTGGTCAGGTAGACCGTGACGCGGTCGAGGTAGGCGGGGCCAACTTCGAGGATGGCCCGTTGCTGTGGCCACGCTCGCAGATCGAGGTCAAAGGCCAGCCAGACGTCGTCGGAGCGGTAGCCGCGCCCCAAGTTGCCCGCCACCGTTTCGAAGCTGCCACTGCGGTAGGCGCGCAGCGCCGCTTCGGCACTGTCCAGGCCCACGCCACCGGGGCTGGCTTGCAGTCGGCCAGCCAGGGAGAGGCTGGCGGTGCCGGCATCGGGCGCAATCGGTGTGGCCATGGCCGCAACCGCGGCGCTGCAGAGCAGCAGACAGCACAGCAACAGGCGACAGTGTCTTGATACCATGGGTCTTCCTATTGTGAACCATGGGCTTATGAAGGACGATGACTTTACGGTGTCGCTGGTCGAGGACGAGGCAGTGTTGCGTCAGGAGATGGCGTTCCAGCTGGGCCACAACGGCTTTTCCGTCGAGACCTTCGAATCGGCTTCAGCTTTCTACCGTTACCTGGCCACGCGCCCGCGCACGATTGCCGTACTCGACATCGGCCTGAGCGGCGAAGATGGCCTGTCGGTTTGCCGTTACCTGCGCCAGCATGATGATCGCATGGGCATCGTCTTCGTCACGGCTCGCAGCTTGCGCGAGGAACGTCTGGAAGGACTGGCCAGCGGTGCCGATGCCTACCTCGTCAAGCCGGTCGACATGGACGAGCTGATGTTGATCCTCAAGCGCCTGGCCACCCGCTTCGCGCAGGATGACGCATCCACGGCAACGATCAAGGCGGCCGGTGCCGGCGGCTGGCAGCTCGACCCGTTCAACGGCTTTCTGCTGGCGCCGAACCAGACCCGGTTGCGGCTCTCGATGAATGAGCAGCAGGTCTTCAAGGCTTTGCTGGCTCGGGTCGGTGAGGTGTGCCGTACCGGCGAGCTGGCGCTGGCCATTGGCTTTAATCCGGACGAGGTCGACAAGCACCGCATTGAGGTGATCGTAAGCCGCCTACGCAGCAAGGTCGAACGCGAATGTGGCCTGACGCTGCCGGTGCGCTCGGTACGCGGCCAGGGCTATGTGCTGGACCTGGCGGCCTGAGCCCGCCGCCTTACTGCATCCCGTTGCGCTGCGCCAGTTCGACGAACAGGCCGGCCTGGTCCAGGTCGTTCAGGCCGTGGGCCACGCCTTCGGCGTAGAGCTGCTCCAGCAGGCGGGTGATGGGGGCGTCGAAGCCCAGGCCGGCGGCGGTGTCGAGTGCATTGCGCATGTCCTTCAGCTGCACCGTCATGCGGCCGCGCGGCGCAAAGTCGCGCTCCACCATGCGCTGGCCGTGTACCTGCAGGATGCGGCTGTCGGCAAAGCCGCCGGTGATGGCCTCCTTCACCTTGGCGGGGATGGCGCCGCCTTTCTGGCACAGCAGCAGGGCCTCGGCCACGGCGCCGATGGTGATGCCGACGATCATCTGGTTGGCCAGCTTGGCGAGCTGGCCCGCACCGGCGGGGCCCACCAGCGTGGCGCGGCCCAGCGCGGCGAACACCGGGCGGGCGCGCTCGAAAGTGCTGGGTTTGCCGCCGGCCATGATGGCCAGTGTGCCCTGTTCGGCGCCGATGGTGCCGCCCGAGACCGGCGCGTCCAGGTGGGTGATGGCGTAGTCGCCCAGCCGCTCGGCGTGGGCGCGGGCTTCGTCGGGCTTGATGGAGGACATGTCGACCACCACCGTGCCGGGCTTCATGGCGTGGGCCACGCCGTCGTCGAACAGCACCTGCCCGACCACCGGACCGTCCTGCAGCATGGTGACGACGATCTCCGCCTCGCGCGCCGCAGCAGCGGCGGTGTCGTGCACCGTCGCCAAGCCGGCCAGGCGCTCGGCCTTGTCGCGGCTGCGGTTCCACACATGCACTTCGTGACCGGCCTCGCACAGCCGGCGTGCCATGGGGTAACCCATCAGGCCGATGCCGAGAAACGCCAGCTTCATGATCCGTGATCTCCCTTGCTTGGGCGCACCCTGGCGGAACCTCGCCTTACGCGCCAGTTGACTATTGTGCTTCAGGTTTGTGCCAAGATCGCGGCTTCGACAACCTGATCAGAACAGCAAGGAGACCGACGATGGCGTCATGGGACACGAAGTGGCTAGACCGCATGTACAACAACCGGGCACTGGTGCCTGAACACGCCGCGCATTTCGCCCAGTGGGCCGAGGCGTCGGACGATGTGCGCGAGGTGCACGAGTGCGTGCTCGACGTGGCCTATGGCGACGGCCCGAACGAAACGCTGGACGTGTTCCCGCGCTCGCGCTTTGCGCCGCAGCCGGCGCCCAAGACCGGCGCGCCGGTGGTGGTGTTCATCCACGGCGGCTACTGGCGCTCGCTCGACAAGGCCGAGCACGCCTTCATCGCCCCGGCCTTCGCCAACCAGGGGGCCTGCGTCGTCATCCCCAACTACGCGCTGTGCCCGGCGGTCACCATTCCCGAGATCACGCTGCAGATGGTCAAGGCGCTGGCCTGGACGTACCGCAACATCCGCCGCTACGGCGGCGACCCGAAGCGCATCACCGTGATCGGCCACTCCGCCGGCGGGCACCTGGCCGCCATGCTGCTCGACTGCCTGTGGTCGGCTTATGCCAAGGACCTGCCGGCCGATCTGGTCAAGGGGGCGCTGTCCATCTCCGGCCTGTACGACCTGGAACCCATCATGCACACGCCCTTTGTCAAGGATTCGCTGCGTCTGACGCCCGAGCAGGTGCGCCTGGCCAGCCCGGCGCTGCTGCCGGCCCCCAAGCGTGGCGTGCTCTACACCGTGGCCGGCGCCGATGAAAGCGCCGAGTTCCTGCGCCACAACCAGCTGATCCGCAAGGCCTGGGGCAAGAAGGTGGTGCCGGTGTGCGAGACGATTCCCGGCAAGAACCACTTCAGTGTGCTCGAAGACCTGTCGGCCCCGTGGTCGCACCTGCACAAACTGGCCAGCCGGCTGGTGCTCGGCAAGGCCTGATGCCGATGGGGTGGGGCGCTCCTGTGCGAGGCGTATCACCGGGCTGAGCGTCCATGAGTCTGCTTGATCCGCGTTCCGTGATCGTGATGAGCGCCTTCCTGGCGCTGGTCACGCTGCTCATCCTGATCTCGCTGCGCCGCAGTGTCTCGGCGCAGGTCAAGGGCCTGGGCGAGTGGATCGTGGCCGACCTGGGCTTCCTGCTGGCCGTGGTGCTGCTGAACCTGCGCGGCATGGTGCATCCGTTCTGGGGTGTGGTGGTGGCCAACACCCTCATCGTCATGGCGGTGCTGCTGTTCGGCCATGGCCTGCGGCGCTTCTACGGCGAGCAGCCGCCGCTGCGGCCGCTGGTGCTGACCGGAGCGGCCTTCTTCGCCGCGGTGGCGTTCGTCAACTTCGTGCTGCAGAGCTATCCACTGCGGCTGGCGCTGGTCACCACGTCGCTGCTGGGCGCCTTTGTCTTTGCCCTGTGGCACCTGTCTCGCCATGTCGCGGGCACCTTCGGCGAGCGCGTCACCCAGCTCGCGCTGGCCTTGCCGGCGGTCGGCATCATGGTGCGCCTGGTGACGGTGGGCGAGGTCGGCAGCCAGTCGCAGCTGTTCCAGTCGTCGCCGGTGCAGTCGTTCTACATCGCCTCGCTCGGCGGCGGGGTCCTGTCGGCGGGCGTGGGCTTCATCCTCATGGTCAACGAACGCACCCGCACCGAGCTGGAGAAGCTGGCACGCAGCCTGGAGCGCACCACGCACGAACTGCGCCAGCAGAACGAGGTCAAGTCCAAGTTCCTGGCCTACGCCGGGCACGACATCCGCCAGCCGCTGCAGGCCATGCACCTGCTGCTCGCCAGCCTGCTGGAGTCCGGCTTGAACGCCGCGCAGGAAAAGACCGCCCGCATGATGGAGTTGTCGGTCAATGCGCTGACCGACCTGCTCAATTCGCTGCTCGACATCTCCAAGCTGGAGGCCGGCGCCATCCAGCCCAACCTGCGGCCGGTCGAGCTGGACGTGGTGCTGGCGCGGCTGGTGCAGGAGTTCATGCCACAGGCTCGGGCCAAGGGCCTGCACTTGCGGCTGCGGCTGCCGAGGCAAACGCCCCTGGTGCAGACCGACGAACAGCTGCTGGCCTCGGTGCTGCGCAACCTGCTGGGCAACGCCATCAAGTACACCCACCGTGGCGGCGTGCTGGTGGCGCTGCGGCGCTCGGCCAGCGGCTGGAAGCTGCAGGTCTGGGACACCGGCATCGGCATTGCCGAAGAGCACCTGGCGCACGTGTTCGAGGAGTACTACCAGGTCGACAACCCGCAGCGCGACCGCAGCAAGGGCCTGGGCCTGGGGCTGGCCATCGTGCACCGCATGGCGGCGCTGCTCGAGCTGCAACTGGCCTGTCGCTCACGCCTCGGTCAGGGCACGGTGATGGAGATCACGCTGGCCGCCGCTGACGGCCTGCGTCCCGGCGACGTCGATGCGGGGGCCACCGCCAGCCAGATCAGGCTGCAGGGCGCCCGGGTCGTGGTGGTGGAGGACGATGCGGCCGTGGCGCAGGCGCTGGGCCAATGGCTGCAGGCCCAGGGGGCGGCGGTCGTGCATTACCCGTCGGCGGAAGACGCGCTGGCCGCGCCCGACATTGCTTCGGCTGACATCTACCTCAGCGACTTCCGCCTGCCGGGCCGGCTCACCGGCATCGATTTCCTGGAAACCCTGCGCAGCCGGGCGCAGGGCGACATTCCCGGCGTGCTGTTGACGGGCGATACCTCCAGCCAGTTCATCGAGCAGGTGGCCGCCAGCGGCTGGCTGATCCTCTTCAAGCCCGTCCATCCGCGCGACCTGCAGGCGGTGCTCAAGCTGCTGCGCACCCCCGCCGTGTAAACCATGAGTCGGTCCGGCGGCCATCTTTCTACAATGCCGCCATGATTCGATCGACATGGTTGGGACTCGGCGGCTTTCGTGCCCGCCTTACGCTGTGGTTTGGCGGGCTGACGCTGTTGACCCTGTTGAGCGTCGGGCTGTACGTGGGGCGCATGGCGACACAGCAGCTGGCGGATGCCAGTGGCGCGGCGCTGCACAGCACGGCCCAGTCTGCGGCGGACTTGCTTGCAGCCAACCTGCTGGAGCGCGAGCAGGAGATTGTCCTGATGAGTCAGTCGGCCGAGTTCACCAGCGGCCGGCTGGATCATGTCGAGGTGCAGCGCACGCTGGAGCGGCGCAAGGCCATGCACGGCGAGTACGCCTGGCTGGGCGTGGCTGATGCGGCCGGTGTGGTGCGCCAGGCCACCGGTGGCATGCTGGTGCAGCAGTCGGTGCAGCAGCGGCCGTGGTTCCAGGCAGCCAGTCGCGGCGTGTACACGGGTGACATCCACGAGGCCGTGTTGCTGGCCAAGCTGTTGCCCGGCAATCCTTCGGGCGAGCCGCTGCGCTTCATCGACTTTGCGGCCCCCATCCGCAGTGCCGACGGCCGCCTGCTGGGCGTGCTTGGCAGCCACGCCCACTGGAATTGGGTGACGCAGACCGTGGAGTCGGCGGTACGTCATCAGGGGCGTCGGCCCGAGCTGGAGGTGCTCATCCTCAACCGTGCCGGCGAGGTGCTCTACCCGGAGCCACTGGTGGGAACGCTGCGCCTGCCCGAGCGGCTGACCGGGGCACGCAGTTACGGCATGGTGCACTGGCCGGACGGGCAGGACTATCTCACCAGCGAAGTGACGGTGGCGGCCGGAATGGCGACCGACCTCGGTTGGCGCATCGTGGTGCGCCTGCCGACGCAGATTGCCCTGCAGCCGGTGGACGCGTTGCGCCAGCAGCTGCTGGTGCTGGGACTGGTGGCTGCGCTGCTGTTCGCCTTTGTGGCTTACCGGCTGGCGTCGCGCATGAGTCAGCCGATCGAGCGCCTGGCGCACGCGGTGCGTCAGGTGGAGCGCCGTGAGGGCGAGCCGGACTTCCCGCAGGAGACCGATGCCCGCGAGGTGGCTCAACTGAGCCGGTCCATCCAGTCCATGACGCGCTCCCTGCTTAGCAAGGAGCGTGAGCTGGAGGCGGTCAATGCCTCATTGGAGGCCACGGTGGCCCAGCGCACCGAGGCGCTCACCCGCGCCAACGAGGAACTGGCGCGCCTAGCCACGCGCGACGCGCTCACCGGGGTGTACAACCGCCGCCGCTTCGACGAACGGCTGGACGAGTGCTTCCAGACCTTGCGCCGCACCGGGCGTCCCTCGGCCCTGCTGGCCATCGACGCCGATCATTTCAAGCGCATTAACGACACCCATGGCCATCCGGCTGGTGATGCGGTCTTGCTCCAGCTGGCGCAGTTGCTGAGCGAGCAGGTCCGCGCCACCGACTTCGTGGCGCGTTACGGCGGCGAGGAGTTTGTCGTGCTGCTGCCGGATGTCGGCACCGTGGCCGACGCCGCCATCGTGGCCGAGAAGATCCGCGCGGCGGTGGCCGGCGCCGTGTTCCCAGGCGTCGGCCAGGTCACGATCAGCATTGGCGTGAGCGTGAGCGATACGGCCGACCCGGATGCCAGCGCCCTGACGCGCCGGGCCGACGCGGCGCTCTACCAGGCCAAGGCCGCCGGTCGCAACCGGGTGAGCAGCGTGACGCCGGACGAGACGGGCGGCTGAGACGGGCGGCCGGCCACCGTGCTGCCGCCATCGGGCAGCTTTCTACAATGTCGGCATGTCTTCCGTTCTGCCGCCGTCCGGTTCCCCGTCTTCCCTCTTTTTCCCTGCTGCCGACACGCCGCTGACCGCGAGCCTGAACGCGGAGCAGCGTGCCGCCGTCACGCTGCCGGCCGAGCCGGCGCTGATCCTGGCCGGGGCCGGTTCCGGCAAGACGCGCGTGCTGACCACGCGCATCGCCTGGCTGCTGCAGACCGGGCAGATCTCGTCCGGCGGCGTGCTGGCCGTGACCTTTACCAACAAGGCCGCGCGCGAGATGATGACGCGCCTGCAGGCCATGCTGCCGGTCAATGTGCGCGGCATGTGGATCGGCACCTTCCACGGCCTGTGCAACCGGTTGCTGCGTGCCCACCACCAGAGCGTCAACCTGCCGGCCACCTTCCAGATCCTGGACACGCAAGACCAGCTCAGCGCCATCAAGCGCCTGTGCAAGCAGTTCAATGTGGACGAGGAGCGCTTTCCCCCGAAGCAGCTGGCCTGGTTCATTGCCGGCTGCAAGGAAGACGGCCTGCGCCCCAACATGGTGGAAGCACGCGACGAGGACACGCGCAAGAAGGTGGAGCTCTACCAGCTGTACGAAGAGCAGTGCCAGCGCGAGGGCGTGGTGGACTTCGGCGAGCTGCTGCTGCGCAGCTTTGAGTTGCTGCGCGACAACGACCCGGTGCGCGAGCACTACCAGCGCCGCTTCCGCCACATCCTGATCGACGAGTTCCAGGACACCAACAAGCTGCAGTACGCCTGGATCAAGCTGCTGGCCGGCTTTGACGGCGAAGGCCGGCGCCGGCCCGACGGTGGCGCCGTGTTTGCCGTGGGCGACGACGACCAGAGCATCTACGCCTTCCGCGGCGCACGCGTCGGCAACATGGCCGACTTCGTGCGCGAGTTCGGCGTGCAGCACCAGATCAAGCTGGAGCAGAACTACCGCAGCCACAGCAACATCCTCGACACGGCCAACGCGCTCATCAGCCACAACAAGCATCGCCTGGGCAAGAACCTGCGCACCGACCAGGGCGCGGGCGAGCCGGTGCGGGTCTACGAATCCACCAGCGACTTCGCCGAAGCGCAGTGGATGGTGGACGAAATGAAGCAGCTGGTGCGCGAAGGGCACGAGCGCAAGGAGATCGCCGTGCTCTACCGCTCCAATGCACAGAGCCGGGTGATCGAAACTGCGCTGTTCAATGCCGGCATCCCCTACAAGGTGTACGGTGGCCTGCGCTTCTTCGAACGCGCCGAAATCAAGCATGCGCTGGCCTACCTGCGCCTGCTGGAGAACCCGAACGACGACACCAGCTTCCTGCGCGTGGTCAACTTTCCGCCGCGCGGCATTGGCGCGCGCAGCCTGGAGCAGCTGCAGGACGCGGCGCGCGCGGCCGGCTGCTCGCTGCACGACGCGGTGAGTACGGTCAGCGGCAAGGCCGGTGCCAACCTGGGCAGCTTTGTGGCGAAAATCGACGTGCTGCGTGAGCAGAGCCAAGGCCTGACGCTGCGCGAGATCATCGAGCTGGTGCTCGACCACAGCGGCCTGATCGAACACTACCGGAGCGAGCGCGAAGGCGCCGACCGCATCGAGAACCTGGAGGAACTGGTCAACGCCGCCGAGAGTTTTGTCTCGCTGGAGGGCTTTGGCCGCGAGGCCGAGGCCTTGCCGCAGGACGCAGCGGCCGCTGCCCCCGCCGAGCCCGCAGCACCGGACGACACCGGTGAAGTGATGTCGCCGCTGGCCGCCTTCCTCACCCACGCCGCGCTGGAAGCCGGTGACAACCAGGCCCAGGAAGGGCAGGACGCCATCCAGCTCATGACGGTGCACGCCAGCAAGGGGCTGGAGTTCAATTGCGTCTTCATCACCGGCCTGGAAGAAGGCCTGTTCCCGCACGAGAACTCCATGAGCGACTTCGACGGCCTGGAGGAGGAGCGCCGCCTGATGTACGTGGCCATCACGCGCGCGCGCCAGCGCCTGTACCTGAGCCACTCGCAGACGCGCATGCTGCATGGCCAGACGCGCTACAACATCCGCAGCCGCTTCTTCGACGAACTGCCGGAAGAAACGCTGAAGTGGATCACGCCCAAGCATCAAGGCTTCGGCTCCGGCTTCGACAATGCTCCTTATTCAGGAGCATCCCGCGCAGGATGGACGGGCGCCAGAGGCCAATTTGGCACAGATTTCTCGCGCAGCACGCGCGCGCCCGAGCCGGTGTCCAAGGCGGCGGACGCCACCGGTCTGAAGGTCGGCATGAAGGTCTTCCACACCAAGTTCGGCGAAGGCACGGTGCTCACGCTCGAAGGTGCGGGCGACGATGCACGTGCCCAGGTGAACTTCCCGCGCCACGGCACCAAGTGGCTGGCGCTGTCGGTGGCCAAGCTCACGCCGGTGCCCTGACGGCACCTGCCTTCAGGCCAGCGGGGCGGGGGCGGCCGGCTCGTCCGCGACAAAGCTGTCGCGGAAGCTGAACCAGATCGAGGTGAAGAACATCGCGGCCAGCAGCAGGGCGGCCGGGAACATCAGCGTGGCCATCAGCGCCGGCGCGCCCAGCGTGAGGGTGATCACCATCAGCACCACACCCACCAGCGAGAACACCGCCATCCAGCCCAGCAGGTAGACCGTCATGGCGCCGAAGTTGCGCAGGCAGGCCACGGCGCTGAAGAACAGCGCCTTCACCGGCGGCACGCCGTGCCAGTGCACCAGCGCCGGCGCATGCCAGAACAGCAGCGACAGCGGCAGGTACAGCCCCATGGCCACCCACATGGCGTTCTGGAAGGCAGGGTTCAACACCATCTCCTGCGTGATGGTGCCGCCCACCAGGTACAGGCGGGCAAACTCGCCGCCATCAATCAGGGCCGAGACGCCCAGCACCGCCATGAAGGCCAGCGCGTAGATGGCGCCCAGCACCGCCATGCCGCGCGCCTGCTGGCGCCCGGCGCGAAACGCGCTGAGCAAAATGGACGGCATGGGGAACTTGCCCTGCGTGGCCTCGCGTGTGGCGGCCATCAGGCCCAGCGTGGCGGCCGGCAGCAGGCCCAGCGCCAGCGCATTGCCCAGGTAGGGCACCACGCTGGCGAGCGACATCACCATGACGAACATGAAGAACAGCCCGGCCAGCGCCAGCGGCTGCTTGCGGAAGGTGCGCAGCCCTTCGCGGACCCATAACCAGCCGGTGCGTGCCGGCACGATGTTGAGCTTCATGCCGCTTCCAGTACCGGGCGGGCCAGCACCTCGGAGGCGTGCACCGGGTGCGCAATGCGCTGGCGCAGCACGCGCTCGAAGTGCGCCGGGTCGTGCGGCTTGAGCATGCTGGCTTCACGCGGCAGGTGGAAGTCCCACAGCCGCGAAGTCCAGAAACGCAAGGCGCCGGCGCGCAGCAGGGCCGGCAGCAGTTCGCGCTCGGCGGCCATGAACGGGCGCACGCTGGCGTAGGCCTGCAGGAAGGCCGCAGTGCGCGCGGCGTCGGTGGCACCGGTGGCCAGATCGATGCACCAGTCGTTCAGGCACACCGCCACGTCGAACAGAAAGGTGTCGACGCCAGCAAAGTAGAAGTCGAAGAAGCCCGTCAGCACCGGTGCGCCGTCGGCACCGGGCTCGGTGGCAAACATCACGTTGTCGCGGAACAGGTCGGCATGCACCGGGCCGCGCGGCAGGGCGGCGTAGGCCGGCTGTGCTGCCACGTGGTTCTGGTAGGCCAGCTCGCTGCGGATCAGCGTGGCCTGCTCGGGCGTGAGGTAGGGCAGCACCACCGGCACGGTTTCGTTCCACCAGGCCAGGCCGCGCAGGTTGGGTTGCTGGCGGTCGTAGTCGCGCCCGGCCAGGTGCATTCGGGCCAGCATGGCGCCCACGGCCGCGCAGTGCGCCGGGGTGGGGCTGAGTTCGCTCTTGCCCTGCAGGCGGTTGACCACCGCCGCCGGCTTGCCGCACACCGTGTGCAGCACGTCGCCGTCGCGGTCGGCCGCCGGGTCGGGCACCGGAATGCCCTTGAGCGCCAGGTGCTTCATCAGCCGCAGGTAGAACGGAAGCTGCTCGGCGCTCAGGCGTTCGAACAGGGTCAGCACATAGGCGCCCTGATCGGTGGTGGCGAAGTAGTTGGTGTTCTCGATGCCGCTCTGGATGCCGCGCAACTCCTGCAGCTGGCCCAGGTTCAGTGCTTGCAGCAGGGCGCTGGCCTCATCGAAGGAGACCTCGGTAAAGACCGCCATGGCTCAGAAGGATTTTATTTTCCAGCCGCCGCCGGCGCCGCTGCCAGCGCGCTCGCGGTCCATGTTGCTCGGCGGGCGGTTCACGGTGTCGGGGGCGATGTCGTAGGCCGGGGCGTCGCCCGGCTTGACGGTGATGCTCTTGGTCTCGCCGCCCACGCGCAGCTCGTCGATGGTGGAGCCCGCATCCTTGTGCTGGATCTGCTCGACGCGCCGCTCCGTGCGGGCAGGCTGTTCGGCAGGGGCCGGGCTGGGGGCCTGGGCCTGTGCCAAGCCGGAGGCCAGGCAGCCCAGAAGGAGGGGGAGGAGGTGAGCGGCGCGCATCGTGGCATTGTAAAACCTCCGGGGCGGGCACAATCCCCCCATGAGCGACATTCCAAGCGAGAAGAAAACCCTGCTGCTGGTCGACGGTTCCAGCTACCTGTACCGCGCCTTCCACGCCATGCCGGACCTGCGCGCCGTGCCGGGCGACCCCACCAGCCCGCCCACCGGCGCCATCCGCGGCATGATCAACATGCTGCAGAGCCTGCGCAAGGAAATCCACGCCGAGTACGCCGCCTGCGTGTTCGACGCCAAGGGCCCCACCTTCCGCGACGAGCTCTACCCCGACTACAAGGCGCACCGCGCCCCCATGCCGGACGACCTGCGCGCCCAGATCGAACCGATCCACGAGGTGGTGCGCCTGATGGGCTGGAAGGTGCTGGACGTGCCGGGCGTGGAGGCCGACGACGTCATCGGCACCCTGGCCGTCACCGCCGCGCAGCAGGGCATCGAAGTCATCATCAGCAGCGGCGACAAGGACCTGGCGCAGCTGGTCAATTCGCACATCACCATCGTCGACACCATGAACGGCAAGCGCCGCGACGTGGCCGGTGTGGAGGCCGAGTTCGGCGTGCCGCCGGATCGCATGATCGACTTCCAGACCCTGGTGGGCGACGCCATCGACAACGTGCCCGGGGTGGAGAAGGTCGGCCCCAAGACCGCCGCCAAGTGGCTGCAGGAATACGGCTCGCTGGACAACATCGTGGCCAACGCCGACGCCATCAAGGGCGTGGCCGGCGAGAACCTGCGCAAGGCGCTGGCCTGGCTGCCCACCGGCCGCCAGCTGCTGACCATCAAGACCGACTGCGATCTCAATGGTTGGGTGCCTGGCCTGCCTGCTATCGATTCGATAGCTGTCGGCGCCCAGGAGACGGACGCCCTGCGCGATTTTTACGAGAAATTCGGTTTCAAGGGCCTGGCCCGCGCCTTGGGTGGCGGCGAGGCCGCGCCGGCTCGCGCCACCGCGCCCAACCCCAACCCCGGCCTGTTTGACGAACCCGAGCCGCCGGCACCCAGCATCAGCCAGGTGCACTACACCACCGTGCTGGAGTGGTCCACCTTCGAGCACTGGCTGCACCGCATCACCGAAGCCGAGCTGGTGGCGCTGGACACCGAAACGACGTCCCTGGACGAAATGGTGGCCGAGATCGTGGGCATCTCGTTCAGCGTGTTGCCGGGCGAGGCGGCCTACATCCCGCTCATGCACGACTACCCGGGCGCCCCCACCCAGCTGCCGCGCGACGAAGTGCTGGCCAAGCTCAAGCCCTGGCTGGAGAACCCGGCCGCCAAGAAGCTGGGCCAGCACGTCAAGTACGACCGCCATGTGTTTGCCAACCACGGCATCGAAGTGCAGGGCTATGTGCACGACACCATGCTGCAGAGCTACGTGCTGGAAGTGCACAAGCCGCACGGCCTGGCAAGCCTGGCCGAGCGCCACCTGGGCCGCAGCGGCATCAATTACGAAGACCTGTGCGGCAAGGGCGCCAAGCAGATTCCCTTCAGCCAGGTGGACATTGCCCGCGCCGCCGAATACTCCTGCGAAGACTCCGACCAGACGCTGGACGTGCACCGCACCCTGTGGCCGCGCCTGCAGGCGGACGACAAGCTCAAGTTCATCTACGAGCTGGAGATCAAGAGTTCCGAGGCGCTGTACCGCATCGAACGCAACGGCGTGCTGATCGACGCCGCCGTGCTGCAGCAGCAAAGCCACGAACTGGGCCAGCGCATCCTGCAGCTGGAACAGGAAGCGCACGATCTGGCCGGCCAACCCTTCAACCTCGGCAGCCCGAAGCAGATTGGTGAAATCTTCTTTGGCAAGCTCGGCCTGCCGGTGGTGAAGAAAACCGCCACCGGCGCGCCCAGCACCGACGAAGAGGTGCTGGAAAAACTGGCCGAAGACTACCCCCTGCCGGCCAAGATCCTGGAGCACCGGGGCCTCTCCAAGCTCAAGGGTACCTACACCGACAAGCTGGCGCAGCTGGCGCATCCGCGCACCGGCCGCGTGCACACGCACTACGCGCAGGCCGTGGCCGTGACGGGGCGCCTGTCCAGCAACGACCCCAATCTGCAGAACATCCCCATCCGTACGCCTGAAGGCCGGCGCGTGCGCGAGGCCTTTGTGGCGCCGCCCGGCTGCCAGATTGCCAGCGCCGACTACTCGCAGATCGAGCTGCGTATCATGGCCCACATCAGCGGCGACGCCGCCCTGTTGCTGGCCTTCCACGACGGCATGGACGTGCACCGCGCCACCGCGGCCGAGGTGTTTGGCGTGCCCACCAGCGCCGTGAGCAGCGAGCAGCGCCGCTACGCCAAGGTCATCAACTTCGGCCTCATCTACGGCATGAGTGCGTTTGGTCTCGCCAAGAGTCTGGGCATCGACAACACCGCGGCCAAGAACTACATCGAGCGCTACTTCCAGCGCTTTGCCGGCGTCAAGCAGTACATGGACGACACCCGCGCCAGCGCCAAGGCCAAGGGCTATGTGGAAACCGTGTTCGGCCGCCGCCTGTATCTGCCAGAGATCAACTCCCCCAACGGCCCGCGCCGCAGCGGCGCCGAACGCGCCGCCATCAACGCGCCCATGCAGGGCACCGCGGCCGACCTCATCAAGCTCAGCATGGTGGAAGTGCAGCGCGTGCTGGACGCCGAGCAGCGCCGAACCAAGATGATCATGCAGGTGCATGACGAACTGGTGTTCGAAGTGCCCGATGACGAGGTGGACTGGCTGCGCCACGAGATCCCCAAGATCATGGCCGGCGTGGCCCAGCTCAAGGTGCCGTTGCTGGCCGAGGTGGGCGTGGGGCCAAATTGGGACAAGGCGCATTGACATGCGCGTGGGACCAGCCGCATTGAGGCGCGCTTGGGGACAAGGCGCACTGCAGTGACTACGGCACCCGGGGCGGCCCCGTCATCCACCCGCCCCTGCCCGGTGTGCGAGGCCGCGGCCGCGCAGCCCTTCATGCAGGTGGACGGCCGCCACTACTGGCGCTGCCCGCAATGCCAGGCCACGTTTCTCGACCCGTCACAACTGCCCACGCCCGAGCGCGAGCAGGCCGAATACCGTCTGCACGACAACGACGCCGCCCAGGCCGGCTACCGGCGCTTTCTCACCCAGCTGGCGCAGCCGCTGCTGCAGCGCCTGCCACCGCAGCAGCACGGGCTGGACTACGGTTGTGGCCCCGGCCCGGTGCTGGCCGCCATGCTGCGCGAGGCCGGCCACACCGTGGCGCTGTACGACCCGTTCTTTGCGCCCGACCGCACGGTATTGAATGCCACCTACGACTTCATCACCTGCACCGAGGTGGCCGAGCACTTTCACACGCCGGCGGTCGAGTTCCGCCGGCTCAACAGCCTGCTCAAGCCCGGCGGCTGGCTGGCCCTGATGACCTGCTTCCAGACCGACGATGCGCGCTTTGCGCAATGGCACTACCGGCGTGACCCGACGCATGTGGTTTTCTATCGGGAGGCGACCTTGCTGCACGTGGCGGCGAGCCTGGGGTGGCAGTGTGAGGTGCCGGTGGCTAATGTGGCGTTGATGCGTAAAGGTTAGGCTCAGCCGTCAGACGATACTGATGTAAATTTGAAACTTAAAACAGAACAAGGGAGGATGTTTTGGCAACTCGCCGCGTCGCAACACTCGACACGCTTCTGTTCGTTGATACCAACGTATTGCTTGATTTCTATCGAATCAAGAAATCAGACGTCAGCACAAAGTACTTGGAACAGCTAGAGGTATGTCGCGATCGTTTGATTCTTGGATCACAGGTAGAGATGGAGTACAAGAAGAATCGTCAGCGCGTAATTGTCGAAGCACTTACAACCTTCTCCGGGCCGGATTGGAACCGCCTCACACCACCTGCGCTTGTTGCAGAGCTGCAAGCCACAAAGACGCTTGAAAAGCACCGAAAACAACTCGTTGAACAACAAAAGAAACTGAACAACAAAATCACCAAAATCCTCGGTGATCCGTCGCATTGTGATCCTGTCTACCAGACTCTCCAAAGGCTCTTCAAGTACGACTCTCCGCTAAATCTATCCCGCGAAAAGAAAGAGCGGTTTGAGATTCGAAATTTGGCGCGAAAGCGCTTCGTTCTTGGTTATCCCCCGCGCAAGAATAATGACACCTCTATCGGAGATGCAATAAACTGGGAGTGGATTGTTAAGTGCTCTATTGATACTGGAAAGCACGTAGTCATCGTCACTCGTGACACGGACTACGGTGTAATTCACGAGGGAGCCTCGTATCTGAATGACTGGCTGAAACAGGAGTTCAGTGAGCGAGTTAGTCAAAAGCGCAAGATCATCCTGACTGACAAGTTGTCTCAAGGTCTCAAGCTCGTCCATGCGGCAGTCACTCGGGAGATGGAGCAAGAAGAGGAACGACTCTTGGCTCTTATGCGTCCCGCTTCACCGGATGAATTTGAGATCATTCGATGAGACTCGCCGCCGCGGCGAGAAGCATTTGGACCTCTGATCGTTGAGTGTTTGCATTTGCTCGCCGAGCAGGTGCGCCTTACCTTCGTACTTGCCCAATACGCCCGGGGAATCCCGGGCAGCCGCAAAATCCTGCAATAGGGCCTGCCGAAACCAGAGGACAGACCTTGGTCTTCGAAATAACGCAGACGTGGCCATATTCCATCCTTGTCGGGAAGCCCTTTATCCACTGACCGTAGGAGTTGGGGGGAGGGGGGCAAAAGCACTGCGCGTATTTCTGGGTGGCCGGCAGACTGCAGGTCCAACGGGTTGGCTGGCCGTCCCAATTTGGTGGGGCGATGACGCATGCGTTGTGCGGCAGCCTGTTTTCCCGCTGCTTCTGAAGATTCCTGGAAAGAACGACCAGTTCATCGAATAGGGCTTCAGCCTCCTCGGACAGCCCTTCGCGTTCGATTCGATCGGTGTCATACAGCCAAAGCATTGCCTCCAGAAATTGAGCCCCGCGAGGGCCATGGAGCGTGCCCGCGCCCTTTATCAAAGTGGCTTGAGCTTGCTCGCGCGTCAAAGTCTGGTCGGCAAATATCGCGCGACGGCGCTCC
>CALRMF020000018.1:0-19651 GCA_943369035.1 Curvibacter sp. AEP1-3 | reverse complement strand
AACTGGTTGGCGGTTTGCGCCGAGGCCGCCGTGTGCTGCACATTGCCGCTGAGGTTGGCGATCGACGACACCGTCTGCTGCACATTGCTGGCGGTCTGCTCGGTGCGGCTGGACAGGTCCTGGTTGCCGGTGGCAATCTCGCGGCTGGCGGTGGCGATGCTTTCGCTGGCATCGCGCACCTGGGACACCATGTGACCCAGGCCGCTGCGCATGGCCTCCAGCGCACGCTGCAGGTCGGCCACCTCGTCCTTGCCTTCGACGCGCAGCTGCTGCGACAGGTCGCCGCTGGCAATTGCCTGCGCCAGGCCACGCGCCTGCTCCATCGGCTGGCAGATGGCCTGCATGTTGAGCAAGGTCAGCGGCACCACGATCAGCAGGCTCAAGACCACCAGGGCAGCAAAGATGACCAGGGTCTGCTGCAGGGCGTTGTTCTGGTTCTCGACGGCCTGCGCGGCGGCGGCGCGCAGCGCGGTATCGATCTGCTTGAGCAGCTTGTCGGCCTCCTCGAATTCGCCCACCGAGCGCGCGCTCATGCGGTTGGCAATGGTGGCCGTCTCGTAGGCACTCGACTCCAGCTGGCTGGCAATCTGGCTGAACATTTCCCGGTAGGCCTTCAGGTGCTGCGCGGCCTTCTGGTAGACCGGCTTGTCGGCCTCACCGGCCGCCGCCAGCTGCTCCGCCAGCGACTTCTCGATCTTCTGCACATCGGCCAGCCATTTGGCGCGGATCTGCTGGATGACCTCCGGCTTCTCGTACTGGATGATCATGTCCTTCTCGTAGCGGCGCACCAGGCTCATCTCGTAGCGCAGGCTGCCCAGGCGCTCCACGCCCGCATAAGACTGGTTGACCACCTGCTCGCTCAGGTCATGGATGCGGAACATGCCCAGCATGCCGGCACCGCCGAGCAGCCCCAGCAGCAGCATCACCACGCCAATCGCACTCAGCATGCGGAAACGGATGGTGAACTGACGCATCAGCCAGAAGATCTTCGAAATCATGCCCTTGTCCCTGTTGTGGTTGTTGACGCAAACCCCATTCTAGGACGCGAATACTTCAGTTCGGGCTTACATATTGCGCGGCCGCCAGCGCCGCAGCAGCAGCGCGTTGGTCATGACGCTGACCGAGCTCATGGCCATGGCCGCGCCTGCCACCACGGGGTTGAGAAAGCCCAGCGCCGCCAGCGGGATGCCGGCGATGTTGTAGATGAAGGCCCAGAACAGGTTCTGCCGGATCTTGGCCACTGTCCGGTCGGAGACATCCAGCGCCGCGGCCACCAGTTGCGGATCGCCGCGCATGAGCGTGATGCCGGCCGCGTGCATGGCCACGTCGGTGCCATTGCCCATGGCCAGGCCAACGTCGGCTGCGGCCAGGGCCGGCGCATCGTTCACGCCGTCACCCACCATGCCGACGACGTGGCCGCCGCCCTTGAGCTCGGCCACCTTGGCGGCCTTGTCACCGGGCAACACCTCCGCCAGCACCTCGCCCGCCTCCGGCCGCAGGCCGAGCCGGCGCGCCATGGCCTCGGCCGCGCCGCGGTTGTCGCCCGAGATCATCACGGTGCGGATGCCGCGCGCCCGCAGCGCCGCCAGCGCCTCCCTGGCGCCCGGCTTGGGCTCGTCGCCGAACGCCATCAGGGCACGCAAGGTCAGGCCGTCCGTGGTGCGCTCCACCAGGGCCGACAGCGTGGCGCCCTGGGCCTGCAGCTCGGTCGCCGGGCCGGCCAGCTCACCCAGGCGCACCCCCAGTTCGTCCATCCAGCGCAGGCTGCCGATCAGGAAGCTGCGCACACCCACCTCGCCTTCGCTGCCGCGACCCGGCACGGCACGCACGTTGTCGGGAGCGTCGAGCACCAGCCCGCGGGCCTGCGCGGCCGCCACCACCGCACGTGCCAGCGGGTGCTCGCTGCCGCTCTGCACGCTGGCGGCCGCCTGCAGCAGCGCCGCTTCGTCCTGCCCCGGCGCGACGCGCAGCGCGGTCAGTTGCGGCTGCCCCACGGTCAGCGTGCCGGTCTTGTCGAAGGCCACGGTGTCGACCTTGTGCGCCAGCTCCAGCGCCTGCGCGTCCTTGATCAGGATGCCGTGCTTCGCGGCCACACCGGTGCCGGCCATGATGGCCGCCGGCGTCGCCAGCCCGAGTGCGCAGGGACAGGCGATCACCAGCACTGCCACGGCGTGGATGATGGCCACCTCCATGCCGGCGCCCTGCCAGAGCCAGCCCAGCAAGGTGGCGAGCGCGATGCCCAGCACCACCGGCACGAACACCGCCGACACCTGGTCCACCAGACGCTGGATCGGCGCCTTGGCGGCCTGCGCGTCCTCCACCAGGCGGATGATCTGCGCCAGCACCGTCTCGCCTCCCACCGCACCGACCTGCATCAGCACCCGGCCGTCGCCGTTGATCGAGCCGCCGGTGAGCTTGGCCCCTGTGTCCTTGGCCACCGGCAGAGGCTCGCCGGTCAGCATCGACTCGTCCACCTGCGTGTGGCCTTCGAGCAAGGTGCCGTCGACCGGAAACCGCTCACCCGGGCGCACTGCCAGCGTGTCACCCACCAGCACCTCGGCCACCGGCACGTCCACCTCGCCCTCGCGCCCGATCAGGTGCGCGATGTCCGGCCGCAGCGCGTGCAGGGCGCGGATGGCCGCCGTGGTCTGGCGCTTGGCCCGGGCCTCCAGCCACTTGCCCAGCAGCACCAGCGTCACCACCACGGCCGACGCCTCGAAATACAGATGGGGCATCTTCCCATGGCCTGCATCGTGGCCGGCAAACAGCCAGAGCCACATCGACAACGCCCAGCCCGCGGTGGTGCCGATGGCCACCAGCAGATCCATGTTCCCGGTCAAGGCCTTGAGCGCGTGCCAGCCTGCCTTGTAAAAGCGCGCGCCCAGGATGAATTGCACCGGGGTGGCCAGCACGAACTGTAGCCAGGGCGGCAACATCCAGTGCCGGCCGGCCAGGTCACCGAGCATGGGCACCACCAGCGGTAACGACAAGGCCAAGCCCACGGCAACCGGCGCAAAGCCTGCCCAGGGCGACTCCTCCTGGGCTTGTTCCCGCGCATCGGCCGCGCGTGGTTCGTAGCCGGCGTCACGCACGGCGCGGCGCAGGCGGGCTTCCATCTGCTCCGAGGGTTCGAAGCTCACCCGCGCCGACTCGGTGGCCAGGTTGACCGCAGCGCCGGTGACGCCAGGAACTTTCTTCAGCGCCTTTTCCACGCGGGTCACGCAGGAGGCGCACGTCATCCCGCCGATGCCCAGATCGAGCGTGGCGGAGGCAGAAGGAGGGGTGATGGTGTTCATGCGATCGATTCTGAACCTTGCCATGATGGGAGGGTCAACCATTGCGATAGATCAACCATTTCGGCGACAAGGTTGAAATAATGCGCTTGACCTTGCCATCATGGCAAGGTTCACGATACAGGCCGGTTCCACGGTGGAACCCCTTGTGAAGGACACGACATGAACCAGACCTTTGAAGTCACCGGCATGACCTGCGGCCACTGCGAGAAGGCCGTCACGCGCGCCATCCAGCAGCTCGACCCGCAGGCACAGGTGAAGATCGACCGCAGCCACAACCGCGTCGACGTGCAGTCCGAGCAGCCGCGCGAGGCACTGGCCCGGGCCATTGCCGAAGAAGGCTACGCCGTCGCCGCCTGACCCCGGCCTGCGCCACATGCCCCGCACCGCACCCTCGATCCTGTGGCCGGTGACCATCGGCCAGGCGGCCGCCTTGTCCGGCATTTCGGCCAAGATGGTGCGCCATTACGAATCGCTCGGCCTGCTGCCGCGCGTGGGCCGCACCGACAGCGGCTACCGCCAGTACAGCGAGGCCGAGGTGCACACGCTGCGCTTCATCAAGCGGGCACGCGACCTCGGGTTCTCCATGGCGGAGATCGCCGAACTGGTGGCGCTGTGGCAGAACCGGCGTCGCGCCAGCGCCAGCGTCAAGCGGATTGCGCAGCAGCATGTGGCCGATCTGGCGCAGCGCATCGAAGCGATGCAGGCCATGCAGCGCACCCTGAACCAGCTGCTGCACCACTGCCATGGCGACGACCGGCCCGACTGCCCCATCCTCGACGACCTGGCCCTCCAGCCCGGCGCCGCCAGACACGCTGGTTGACGCCCCGGCACCCGGCTTCAATAATGTTTTCAACCACTGAAGGAGTCTCTCCATGAAATCCAATGTCGGCGGCATCGACCGCATCCTCCGCATCGTGGTCGGCCTCGTGCTGATCGCACTGGCCGCCACCAACACCGTCGGCTGGTGGGGCTGGCTGGGCATTGTTCCGCTGGCCACCGGCCTGCTCGGCTGGTGCCCGCCCTATGCCCTGCTGGGCTTCAACACCTGCTCCGTCAAGGACAAGTCCGTCTCCTGAGTTTTCCACTCGCGCAATCGCTATCTTTTTGATAGCAATTTGCGCTTATGAATAAAGGGTCATGGGCCGATTTGCATCGCAGTCGGCCCGTTGGCACTGCACCATGAACATCCCTACTGTCCAGACCCCGCGTCGCGTCGAGCGCCTCATCACCGGCCAGGCCACCATGGATGGCGCCGGCGTCAAGCTGACCCGTGTGCTCACACACGACCTGCAGCAGCGCCTCGACCCCTTCCTGATGCTGGACAACTTTGCCAGCGACGACCCCAAGGACTACGGCGCCGGCTTTCCCGACCATCCCCACCGTGGTTTCGAGACCGTGACCTACATGATCGCCGGGCGCATGCGCCACCGAGACAGCGCCGGCCACGAAGGCCTGCTGCAGAACGGCGGCGTGCAGTGGATGACCGCCGGCCGCGGCCTGATTCACAGCGAAATGCCGGAGCAGGAAGAAGGCGTGATGGAAGGCTTCCAGCTCTGGCTCAACCTGCCGGCGCGTGACAAGATGTGCACGCCCTGGTACCGCGACATCCAGAGCGCCGAGATTCCGGAGTTCACCACGCCGGCCGGCGAAGGCGCAGACGCGCGCGGCGGCGTGCACGTGCGCGTGATCGCCGGCAGCAGCCATGGCGTCGCCGGCGCCCTGCAGCGGCCGGCGGCACAGTATCCGACCGAGCCGCTCTACCTCGACCTGCACTTCCCCGCCGCCGGCGCCACCTTTGCCCAGCCGCTGCCGGCCGACCACAATGCCTTCCTCTACGTCTACCGCGGCACCGTGCACGTGGTGGACGGCGAGGACAAGGCCACGCCGGTGCCACGGCGCCACATGGCTATCCTGGACAACAGCGGCGACGGCGTGCGCCTGCAGGCCGACGGCGGCAGCGAGCCGGCACGCGCCCTGCTGATCGCCGGCCGCCCGCTGCACGAGCCGATCGCCCAGTACGGCCCCTTCGTCATGAACACGCGGGAAGAGCTGATCACCGCCGTTGACGACTTCCGCAGCGGCCGTCTGGCCTGAACGTCCCGCGCGCAAACTTTACACACGCGTTGCACGTCGTCATGTTCCGGATACACAGCACGCGCAGACTGCTTTCCATCCTGTCACCCCGATAGGTCATTGAAAGGAAAAGCCATGAAACCCGTCTTCAAACCCCTGCTGCTGGCCGGCCTGATGGCCGCTGCCGTCTCCACCCTGGCCCAGCCCGGCCCTGGCGCCGGCGGTCCCGGTGCGGGCCCGGGCGCTGCCAGCCCCGAGTTGCGCGAGCGCATGCAGGACCGCATGCAGCGCCACATGGACCGCCGCACCAGCGACCTCAAGGCCAAGCTCAAGCTCAGCGCCGAGCAGGAAGGCGCCTGGACCAGCTATGTGGCCGCCATGAAGCCGCCGGCGCCGGCCGCCCACCCCAGCCGCACCGAACTCGACAAGCTGACCACGCCCGAGCGCCTGGACAAGATGCGCGAATGGCGCAAGCAACGCGAAGCCGAGATGGACAAGCGCGATGACGCCACCCGCGCGTTCTATGCCACACTCAACGACGAGCAGAAGAAGATCTTCGACGCCAATACCGGCCGTCCCGCCGGTCGTCGTGGCCCGCGCTGACGCTCGTTACTGAAACCAACCGCCACCAGGACCGATGCACCCACAGCCGCCCATCACCGTTCGCACCATCGAAATCCATCAGCCGATGCGTTGGCTGGCTCTGGCCTGGCGAGATGTGGCGCGTTGCGGCTGGGTCAGCTTTGCCCATGGCCTGGTGCTGTGCGGCTTCGGCTTGGTGCTGCTGGCGCTGGCACGTGACCGGTTCTGGCTGCTGGCCGGCGCCTTCTCCGGCTTCTTGGTGGTGGCCCCGGTGCTGGCCACCGGTCTGTATGCCCTGAGCCGGGCGGTGGAGCGGGGTGAGCCGACCTCCTGGCGCCTGGTGCTGCAGACCTGGATGAGCTGGCGTCGCCACGGCAGCAGCGCCGACGGCAAGGATTGGCGGCTGGTGCGCTTCGGTCTGTTGCTGGGCTTGGCCGGTACCGGCTGGGTGCTGACCTCGGCCGCGCTCATCACCTTGATGTCGCCCACCACCATTGAAAAGCCGCTGGATTTCCTGCGGTTCGTGGTGCTGGCGCGCGACAACTACCTGTTCGAAGCCTGGCTGGCACTCGGCGGCCTGATGGCGGCACCCATCTTCGCCTCCAGCGCCATTGCCCTGCCCTTGCTGCTGGACCGGCGGGTAACCGTGCTTCGCGCGGTCGTCACCAGCTGGCAGACCGTGCTGAGCAACCCGGTGCCGATCGCCTGGTGGGCCTTCCTGATCATGGGCTTCACCCTGCTGGGCCTGTTGTCCATGCTGCTGGGCCTGATTGCCGTGGTGCCCATGCTGGGCCACGCCAGCTGGCATGCCTACCGCGATCTGGTGGATGCCTCGGCGCTGCCAGAGCGCACGGCGGCCAAGGTGGAGGCACGCTGATGTTCGGCTACAGCGAGGAACAGATCGCCGCCTTCGGCCTGAGCTTTGGCGTCGGCGCCTTCATGCTCTACATGCTGTTCATCATCGGCCACCTGGCCTGGGAATCCAAGGCTGGCCGCTTCGGCACCTTCGTGCTCTTCCTCGGCCTGGCCTTCGGCATGGTCGGCTTCGCCGCCAAGTTCATCATCCAGTGGCTGCTGGAAAAATAACTTCCCTCTTGCACCGTCCGGTCTTCATCGGGAAACGCCGCGGGTCCGGCTCCGCCGGCCCGCTGGCGTTGTCCCCTTGAGGGGAGAGGGCAGCTACACGCAGTGAGCTGCCAACAGGGGTACCTCTAGATCAACGGCCGGATGCCGATCAGCATGCCGTGCAACCAGAACGCCACCGCCGCCCAGGCGGCGGCACCCAGCACCACCGTCACCACGGACGGCAAGACCTGACCCGGCGCATAGACGGTGCCGGCTACGCGATCCCGCCGGCGTGCCGCCGCAAAGACGGCCACACCCCACAGCAGAAAGACCCCGAACACGAGCTGGTGCACCAGCATGCCGTTGGACAGCAGGTGCGCCAGCGCCCAGACCTTGACGCCGGCGGCCATCGGGTGCTGCAGACGCGCCTTGAAGTGATTGCCCGGCACGTAGGCGGCGGCAAACAGCACGAAGGCAATCAGCGTCAGCAGCGCCGCCAGGTGCCGCATGCCGGTGGGCGGCGTCCACAGCACCAGCGGCTGCTCGCGCACCAAACCGAACCCCCAGACAATCAGCGCCAGGCCGGCCAGCGACAGCAGCGAATACAGGCCTTTCCAGACCCCCTCCCCCAGGCGTGCACGCATGCGGGTGCGCCAATCGTCGGCCACGATGCGCACCGAGTGCACACCCAGAAACAGCACCAGGCCCAGAATCAGGTAAGTCATACAGCGTCCTCGCAGATCAAGCGGCCATCACGCGGTTCTTGCCGGCCCGCTTGGCCAGGTACATGGCGCGGTCGGCGCGCTGGATCGCCTCCAGGCCGGCCTCGTCAGGCGCGAACTGTGCCACACCGGCGCTGAAGGTGATGAGCACCTTCTCGTTGCCATCGAGGAAGAAACGCTTGGTCAGCTCGCGCTGCAACCGCGTCATGGCCTCCACCCCCCGGTCCAGCGGCGTATCGGGCAGCAGGATGACGAATTCCTCTCCCCCATAGCGCGCCAGCGTGTCTTGCGGCCGCATGCACTCGCGCGCCACGTTGGCCAGGTGCGTCAGGGCCGCGTCGCCGGCCGCGTGACCGCGTTCGTCGTTGATTTTCTTGAAGTTGTCGATGTCCAGCAAGGCCACGCACAGCGGGCTTTCCCGGCGCCGCATGCCAGACACCTCGCGGTTCAAGGCTTCGTCCAATCCCTGGCGATTGAGCGCTCCGGTCAGGCTGTCGTGGCGGGCCTGGGCGCTGACGCGGTCCAGCTCGCGGTGCAGGCGCACCAGCTCGGCCTCGGTCGCCTGCGTCTTCTCGCGCATGGCGCGCAGCTCGTCGCGCACCATCAATGATTCGTTGGACATGGCGCGCGTGGCACCGATCACGTCTTTGAGCACCGGTGCGATCTCCTCGATCGTTCGGGCTTGCTCGATCTGGCGAACGCTCTCCTCCATCTTGCCCTGGAAGGCGCTGCTGGACTCCGTCATCTGCGACAGCCGCTCGACGAAGGTGGCCAGCATGCGGCGCAGCTCTTCCTGTGCCTCGAGCGCCCGGCCCTTGGCCTCGGTCTGCTTGAAGATCACGTCCTTCAGGCGGCGCTCCACATCGTCCAGGCGGCGCAACGTCAGCGGCGGAGCGGCCGCCTCGCGCAGCGCATCGGTCTGGCCCTTGAGCCAGCTGTCGTCAATGCTCAGCTCGCCGATGTTCTCGATGATCAGCTGCAACAGCTTGAGCAGTGTGGCCTTGATCTCGGCCTGGTCCTCGGCCGCAAACGACAGGCGATGGCCGAAATTGGCCAGCAGGGTCTTGATGCCGATGACATCCGCCGCCGGGTCGCGCAGGGTCTGCAGCAGCTTGTCGACCTGCTCCTTGAAGCGGGCATCGTCTTCGCCCAGCGCTGGCAGGCTGTATTCGATCAACCGCGCGATCTGCTCCATGAACTCGGCGGTGAAGGCTGGCACGGAAGCGATTGGCGCCACCGGCTCCGGTGCCTGCTCGTGCGGCGTGCCGCCGGGCAGCGCAAAGCCGGCATAGGCCACCAGGGCGCTCTGCACTCCTGCCCAGTTGCGCTGGCCGATGGCGTACTCCAGCAGGCCCTTGTGCTTCTGCTGTCCCGGGTTCTTGGTCGGCAGGGCCTGTGCGATCTGGCGCAACGGCTCCTCGGGAAACGGCTGGATCTGGGGCACGCCGGCGATCTCGTTGTAGATCGACTGGTAGTTGACCGGCGTCGGTACCAGCTTGCGCGCGGTCAGTTGTTTGAGGGTTTCGCGGGCAATCTCAAAAGGTTTTTTGTCTGTCATGGGAACCCGTTCGGACTTCGCTAGACGGTGAATCGGCCCCGGCGCAGGCGGGTTGTCATTATGCGGTCATCCCCGAACACTCGCCAGCCCGGGCGCGAGGCCGCCGAGTTGGGCCTGGCGCGCCAGGAACTGCGACGCCGCCGGAAGCGCGCAACGCTGCAAGGCTGACAGCAGCAAGTGATCAGGACGGGCAATGCCATGGCGGGTCCGCAGATCGTGCTGGATGCGCCCCAGCAGTTCAGCCGCCATCTCGGCATCGGCCAGCGCACGGTGGGCGGTACCGGTGCGCGGGAGCCGGTGGTAGTCGACCAGTGAACCCAGCTTGTGGTTCGGTGCGTGCGGGTAGAGCCGACGTGAAATCAGCAGGGTACAGGCAAACGGCTGGACTGCTGACAAGCCCAGACGCGCCAGTTCGCCGACCCAGAACTTGCGGTCAAAAGCGGCGTTGTGCGCCACCATCGGTGTATCGCCGACGAAGCGGCTGGCCCGCGCCATCACCTCGGCCGCATCGGGCGCCGCAGCCACCATGGCATTGCTGATGCCAGTGAGCTGTGTGATGAAGGCCGGAATCCGGACTCCGGCATTCATCAGGCTCTGGAAGCGATCGACCACCTTCCCGTCTTCCACCATCACGATCGCGACCTCGGTGGCGCGGTCGCCACGGTCAGGCGAGATGCCGGTGGTCTCGAAGTCGATGACGGCGATGGCTCCCATGCCGGTCGAGGAACTGCGGGTCAGACGTCGATGTTACCGGCGCGCAAGGCGTTGGTTTCGATGAAGTCGCGCCGCGGCTCGACCTCGTCGCCCATCAGCATGGTGAAGACGCGGTCCGCCTCGATGGCGTCGTCGATCTGCACCCGCAGCAGGCGGCGCACGGCCGGGTCCATGGTGGTTTCCCACAGCTGCTCCGGGTTCATCTCGCCCAGGCCTTTGTAGCGCTGGCGCGCGGTGCTGCTCTCCGCCTGGCCAATCAGCCAGTTCATCGCCGAGCGGAAGTCGGTCACCTTCTCTTCCTTCTGCTTCTCGCCCTCGCCGCGCATCACCTTCGCACCTTCGTTCAACAGGCCGCGGAAGGTGTTGGCTGCTTCGGCAAGCGCCGCGTAATCGGCCCCGTGGACGAAGTCCTGCGTGATGATGCTGCTCTTCACGTTGCCGTGGTGGCGGCGGCTGATGCGCAGGATGGGTTTGTCGGTCCGGGCATCGAACTCGCCCGCCACTTCGGCACCGGCCAGCTTGGCCTGCAGCGCCACGGCACTGGCTTCCGCCTCGGCTACCGAGTCCAGCTTGAGTTCCACGCCGTCGGCAATGGCTCGCAGCGCCTCGGCATCCATGAAATTCTGCAGGCGAGCAATCACGCCTTCGGCCAGCTGGTGCTTGCGCGCCAGTTCCGCCAGGGTGTCGCCGCTGATCACTACGCCCTTGTCACCGCCGGTATGGATGGAGGCATTCACCAGCGCGATGCGCAGCAGGTAGGCGTCCAGCGCCGCGGCATCCTTCAGGTACAGCTCCTCCTTGCCGGACTTGACCTTGTACAGCGGCGGCTGCGCAATGTAGATATGGCCACGCTCCACCAGTTCGGGCATCTGGCGATAGAAGAAGGTCAGCAGCAAGGTGCGGATGTGGGCGCCGTCAACGTCGGCGTCGGTCATGATGATGATGCGGTGGTAGCGCAGCTTGTCGATGTTGAAATCGTCCACGCTCGATTTGCCGCTTTCCACTGCTGCCTTTCCGATGCCAGTGCCCAGTGCCGTGATCAGGGTCACGATCTCGTTGCTGGTCAGCAGCTTTTCGTAACGGGCCTTCTCCACGTTCAGGATCTTGCCGCGCAATGGCAGGATGGCCTGGAACTTGCGGTCACGCCCTTGCTTGGCCGAGCCGCCGGCGGAGTCACCCTCGACGATGTAGATCTCGCACAGAGACGGGTCCTTCTCCTGGCAGTCCGCCAGCTTGCCCGGCAGACCCATGCCGTCCAGCACCCCCTTGCGCCGCGTCATTTCGCGCGCCTTGCGGGCGGCCTCGCGGGCGCGGGCGGCTTCAACGATCTTGCCGCAGATGATCTTGGCATCGTTGGGACGCTCTTCCAGGAAATCGGTCAAGGCCTTGGCCACGATGTCTTCCACCGGGGCACGCACTTCCGAACTCACCAGCTTGTCCTTGGTCTGGCTGCTGAACTTGGGTTCCGGTACCTTGACCGACAGCACGCAGCACAGGCCCTCACGCATGTCGTCGCCCGAAACCTCCACCTTGGCCTTCTTGGCCAGCTCGTTGCTCTCGATGTACTTGCTGATCACGCGCGTCATCGCGGCGCGCAAACCGGTCAGGTGGGTACCGCCGTCGCGCTGCGGGATGTTGTTGGTGAAGCACAGCACCGATTCGTTGTAGCCATCGTTCCACTGCATCGCCACCTCGACGCCGATCTCGGTGCCGGGAATACCGCCATAGCTGTCGGCTGGCCGCGTACCCAGCGCATGAAAGGCATTCGGGTGCAGCACCTTCTTGTTGGCATTGATGAAGTCGACAAAGCCCTTGACGCCACCGGCGCCCGAAAAGTCATCTTCCTTGTTGGTGCGCTCGTCCTTCAGACGGATGCGCACACCGTTGTTCAGGAAACTCAGTTCACGCAGGCGTTTGGCCAGGATCTCGTAGTGGAACTCGTTGTTCTGCTGGAAGATCTCGGTGTCGGGCAGGAAGTGGACTTCGGTACCACGCTTTTCTGTCGCGCCGGTCACCTTCATCGGCGAGACATCGAAACCATCGACCTTCTCGTGGATGCGGTTCTGCACGAAACCGCGGGCGAATTCGAGCTGGTGCACCTTGCCATCGCGCCGTACCGTCAGGCGCAACCACTTCGACAAGGCATTCACGCATGACACACCCACGCCGTGCAAGCCACCGGAAACCTTGTAGCTGTTCTGGTTGAACTTGCCGCCCGCATGCAGTTCGGTCAGAGCGATTTCCGCGGCACTGCGCTTGGGCTCGTGCTTGTCATCCATCTTGACGCCGGTCGGGATGCCACGGCCGTTGTCCACCACGCTGATGGAATTGTCGGAATGGATGGTGACGACGATGTCGTCGCAATGGCCAGCCAGGGCTTCGTCGATCGAGTTGTCGACCACCTCGAACACCAGATGGTGCAGACCGGTGCCATCCGACGTGTCACCAATGTACATGCCCGGGCGCTTGCGTACCGCTTCCAGGCCTTCAAGAATCTGAATCGAGCCTTCGCCGTAGCCCTCGGAGGTCCCCGGCTGATTGGCATCGATACGGGGTTGGGCCTGGGTAGTTTCTTCGCTCATGATGATTTACTCTGACAATCTCTCAAACTCTTGAATGACCAAACCCGCGATGGACATGCTGTCCATGGCGGGTTGCAATCTGCGACCGATGCAGCCTCAGATGCGCATCGGCATCACGACATACTTGAAATTCGCATTGTCGGGAATGGTGATCAGGGCCGAACTGTTGGAATCCGACAGCTCCACCTTCACCATCTCCTGGTCCATGTTGGCCAGTGCATCGATCAGGTAAGTAACGTTGAAGCCGATCTCGATGCTGTCGCCGTTGTAGTCAATGTCCAGCTCGTCCACGGCCTCTTCCTGCTCGGCATTGTTGGATGCCACGCGCAGCGTGCCCGGATCGATGTTCAGGCGCACACCTTTGAACTTGTCGCTGGTCAGGATGGCGGTGCGCTGCAGGCTGGCCAGCAGCGGCTGGCGGCCCAGCGTGATGCTGTTCTTGTGGTTCTTCGGGATGACGCGGTTGTAGTCGGGGAACTTGCCTTCGACCAGCTTGGTCACGAACTCCATGCCTTCAAAGCTGAACTTGGCCTGGTTGTTGGCGAACTGCATTTCGATCGCACCATCGGCATCGCTGAGCAGACGCTGCATCTCCAGCACCGTCTTGCGCGGCAGGATCACTTCCTGACGCGGCACCTCGACGTCCAGCGTGGCCGACGCGAACGCCAGACGATGGCCGTCGGTCGCCACCAGGCTGAGTTGCTTGCCTTCGGCCACGAACAGGATGCCGTTGAGGTAGTAGCGGATGTCATGCACAGCCATCGCAAACGATACCTGACCCAACAGGTCTTTCAAGGTCTTCTGCGGCACGCTGAACGCCGGGCCGAAACTGGCCGACTCCTGTACCAGCGGAAAGTCCTCCGCCGGCAATGTCTGAAGTGTGAACTTGCTCTTGCCACCCTTGAGGATGAGTTTGGCTTGACTCGATTCCAGCGACACCGTCTGGTCAGCTGGCATGGTGCGCAGGATATCGATCAGCTTGCGCGCACCGACGGTGGTGGTGAAGTTGCCGGCATCGCCGTCGAACTCCACCGTGGTCCGGATCTGGATTTCCAGATCGCTGGTGGTGAACTGCAGCGCGCTGCCGGTCTTGCGGATCAGCACGTTAGCCAAGATGGGCAGGGTGTGCCGGCGCTCGACGATACCGGCTACCGATTGCAGAACCGAGAGCACTTTGTCTTGTGTTGCCTTCAGGACGATCATGTCAGCCTCTTCCTTAATTTCTTTATTTCAAATTAGTAGTAGTAGTTAAAGGGCGCCGGTTTCTGTGGATAGCGCCATTTTCCCTTTTTTTATCAACGACTTGGACACGCTTGAAAACTGTGTGCAGCCGTGCTTTTGAGCTGTCTCGCCGGCCTGAACAACTTTCGCATCAGCTCCCGCTCTGTGGATAACCGGGTAGTTGTTCAAAAACTATCCCCAGTGTTGTTAGGGCGGGTCGAATTCATACCTGTGGCACCCGTGGATCAGCCTTTGAGGGTCTGTTCCAGCACATGCAGCTGCTGGTTCAGTTCGGTCAACTGCTGGCGTTCGCCGGCAATCTTGCGCACGGCATGCAGCACGGTGGTGTGGTCGCGCCCACCAAACAGTTCACCGATCTCAGGCAGGCTCTTCTGCGTCAGTTCCTTGGCCAGGTACATGGCAATCTGGCGCGGCCGGGCAATGCTGGCCGGCCGTTTCTTGGAGTACATGTCGGCAACCTTGATCTTGTAATAGTCGGCCACCGTCTTCTGGATGTTCTCCACCGAAATCTGCCGGTTCTGGATCGACAGCAGGTCGCGCAGTGCCTCGCGCGCCAGCTGGATGGAGATTTCCTTCTGGTTGAAGCGTGAATAGGCCAGGATCTTGCGCAGCGCGCCTTCGAGTTCCCGCACGTTGGAGCGGACGTTCTTGGCCACGAAGAAAGCCACCTCTTCCGGCATCTCGGCGCCCTCGGCGTGCGCCTTGTTGATCAGGATTGCCACCCGCATTTCCAGCTCAGGCGGCTCGATGGCGACCGTCAAGCCGGAGTCAAAGCGCGACACCAAGCGTTCATGGATATCGGTCAGACCCTTCGGGTAAGTGTCGCTGGTCATCACGATGTGTGATTTCTTGGCCAGCAGGGCTTCGAAGGCATTGAAGAACTCTTCCTGCGTGCGGTCTTTGTTGGCAAAGAACTGAACATCGTCGATCAGCAGCAGATCAAGCGAATGGTATTTGTCCTTGAACTCGTCAAAGGTCTTGCGCTGGTAGGCCTTAACCACATCTGAAACAAATTGTTCCGCATGGATGTAGAGAACTTTGGCACCCGGGTGTTCGGCCAGCAGCTTGTTTCCCACTGCATGCATCAGGTGGGTCTTGCCCAGGCCGACGCCGCCGTAGATGAACAAGGGGTTGTACAGCTGGCCAGGCGAACTGGCCACGTGCATGGCCGCGGCACGGGCCATGCGATTGGCCGTCCCTTCCACCAGGTTGTCGAATGTAAGAGCGGGATTGAGCCGGTTTCTTGAGGCCCCGGGGGCTTTTTCCTCCAGCGGTTCAATCATCTCTTCTGCCGGGAAATACTCGACCGGCTTGCTGGCAGTGTGTGTTCTCTGCGAGTTTTCCCTTGGAGTGATCGCTAACTCAATCTGGATTGGCTGACCATAGAGTGATTCCAGAATGGCAGCGATCCGGGCGCTATATTGGGCGCGGACCCAGTCAAGCTTGAAACGGTTGGCAACAAACAAGGTGATCTTCGACAGATCATCGGCCACCTGAGCCGCCAGCGGCTTGATCCAGGTGTTGAACTGTTGTTCGGGCAATTCCTGCGCCAGCTGTTCTATGCAGGTCTGCCACAGACTGAGCCCCGCTTCATGGCCCCCGCTGCCGGGGTGACTGTTGAATGATCCCTCTGCCATGGTGCGTGAATGATTCTGTGGATATTTGTTATTCGAACTGCGCCGGATTGTAATTTATCAAGAATTTATCCACAATTTTTTTCGAATGAGCGACCGTTTGCAGCATTACGCGATAAAACCGCCGCAAGACATTGCCAGCATTGGGAAAATTTGCCATAATCTTAGGTTTCCCTGGTTTGCCAGGGCGAGAAGCTGTGGCCGTTGTATCGTCTGTCCTCCGCGAGGGTGATGGGCAGGCCCGATAGACCAACACCCGAGTTGAAGAAGCTCCAAGGATTCCAAAATGAAACGCACTTACCAGCCTTCCAAAATCCGCCGTGCACGTACCCACGGTTTCCTGGTTCGCATGAAGACCCGTGGTGGCCGTGCCGTGATCAACGCACGTCGCGCCAAGGGCCGCAAGCGCCTGGCTGTCTGAGTCGGCCGTTCAGCGCACCGCTGAGACGCCACACCAGCACGACGGCTACGTGCAGCGGCTGAAGACCCGAGAACAGTTTCAGGCCGTCCTGGCAGGTTCGACCGTCGCGCGCACAGCGCATTTCGTCATGCACGGCCTGGCTCCCGATGTCACGATCGATTCGTCGGCATCACCGCAGCCGGGTTTTCCCCGTCCCGGTCAGACATGGATCGGCGCCATGGTGCCCAAGCGGTGGGCCCGGCGCGCTGTGACCCGCAATCTGATCAAGCGGCAGATCTACGCGGTTTCTGCCCAATTCGAACCCAAGTTGCCATCCATGGCTTTCGTCGTGCGTCTGCGCGCCGGGTTCGATCGTTCCCGATTCATCAGCGCCAGTTCCGATCAGCTCAAGCAGGTCGTGCGGGCTGAGTTGAACCAACTGTTCACGCGTCTGGCGGTGGCACCGAAGGTGGCCAGCACATGAAATGGCTGTTGATGGCGCTGGTGCGTGGCTACCGCCTGCTGCTCAGCCCCTGGCTGGGCTCAGCCTGTCGTTTCGAGCCCACGTGTTCCCTGTATGCTCTGTCTGCGCTGGAAAAACATGGCGCGGCGGCAGGCAGCTACCTTACCCTGCGACGTCTGGCGCGCTGCCACCCCTGGTGTGAGGGTGGCTGTGATCCGGTGCCGCATGACAAGCCGCGTCTGTTTACCCGTTTGCTCCCCTACTCGTCACAAAAGAAGTCTCCATGAACGACATTCGCCGCACCATACTGTGGGTGGTTTTTGGTTTTTCACTGGTCCTGCTCTGGGATCAATGGCAGATCCATAACGGCCGCCAGGCCACTTTCTTCCCGGCACCGCCCAAAGCCACGGTGACAGCCGCCCCACAAGCTTCGGGCGACACCGGCACGCCACCGGTTGCGCAGACGCCTGCCGGCAGCGCCCAGATTGCCACGCAAACCGGCACGGCACCGGCCGTATCACGTGAGCGCGTGGAGGTGATCAGCGACGTGCTGAAGCTGACGTTCGATACCGAAGGTGGCTCGCTGGTGCGGGCGGAGTTTCTCAAGCATCGGGATCTGAACCAGCAGGACCAGAATTTCGTGCTGCTCGACGAGAGCAAGGAGCGGGTCTATGTCGCGCAGACGGGCCTGATCGCCGGTGCGGCCGGTGGCACCTTCCCGACGCACAAGACGGTCATGACGCTGGTGCCGGGTGAGCGAGAACTGAAGGATGGGCAGGACACGCTGCAGGTGAAGTTCGAGTCGCCCGAGATGGGCGGCGTCAAGCTTATCAAGACCTATACGCTCAAACGCGGCAGCTATGCCGTCGACGTCCAGCACGAAGTGCAGAACCGCGGCGGTGCTGCAGTGGCACCGCAGCTTTACCTGCAGCTGGTCCGTGATGGCAACAAGCTGCCTGGCGAATCGTCGTTCTATTCCACTTTTACCGGGCCGGCGGTCTATACCGATGCCAAGAAGTATCAGAAGGTAGAGTTCAGCGACATCGAGAAGAACAAGTTCGAGATCGAAAAGCAGTCGCCCAACGGCTATGTGGCCATGGTGCAGCACTACTTTGCCAGCGCCTGGCTGCTGGGCGATGGTGTCCAGCGCGACCTGTTCATGCGCAAGGTCGACAACAACCTCTACTCGGTGGGCATGATCACGCCGCTGGAGGCCATCGCGCCGGCCGGCAGCAAATCGGTGGCGGCTCGCTTCTTCGTCGGCCCGCAGGAAGAGAAGGTGCTGGAAGCACTGGCCCCCGGGCTGGAACTGGTCAAGGACTACGGCTGGCTGACCATCCTGGCCAAGCCCTTGTACTGGCTGCTGGACAAGCTCTACGGCTTGCTGAACAACTGGGGCTGGGCCATCGTGGCGCTGGTGGTGCTGCTGAAGGTGGCCTTCTACTGGCTCAACGCCAAGGCCTATGCCAGCATGGCCAAGATGAAGGCCATCAATCCGCGCATCATGGAGATGCGTGAGCGACTGAAGGACAAGCCGCAGCAGATGCAGCAGGAGATGATGCGCATCTACCGCGAGGAGAAGGTCAATCCCATGGGGGGCTGCCTGCCCATCATGATCCAGATCCCGGTCTTCATTGCCCTGTACTGGGTGTTGCTGTCCAGCGTCGAGATGCGCAACGCGCCCTGGATCCTGTGGATCAAGGACCTGTCGGCCAATGACCCCTACTACATCCTGCCGCTGCTGATGACGCTGACCACCATGCTGCAGACGGCGCTCAACCCGGCGCCGCCGGACCCGGTCCAGGCCAAGATGATGTGGATCATGCCGTTGATCTTCAGCGTGATGTTCTTCTTCTTCCCGGCCGGCCTGGTGCTGTACTGGCTGACCAACAACATCCTGTCGATTGCCCAGCAGTGGATCATCAATACCCGCATGGGTGTGCCGCCGCAGTTCAATTTGCCGAAGTTCAAGTAATCCCCCCCTGAGCCGCCTGTGGCGTCTTCCCCCCAGAGGGGGGACGACACCAGCGGCCCGGCGGAGCCGGTTCCGCGGTGTCCCCCGCTTTGGACATCTGGAGCGCGGCGGGGGCTGAAAATCCTTCCGTCATGCTTGCCCGCCACCAGGAACCCATCGTTGCCATTGCCACCGCGCCCGGGCGCGGTGCGGTGGGCATCGTGCGGGTCAGTGGCCGTAATCTGACGCCCCTGGCGCAGGCGCTGTGCGGTCGTGCGCTGGTGCCGCGCCACGCGACCTACCTACCCTTGCGCGACCGGCAGGGCACGCCGCTGGACCACGGGCTGGCCATCCATTTCCCCGCGCCTCATTCCTACACGGGGGAGGATGTGCTGGAACTGCAGGTCCATGGTGGACCGGTGGTGCTGCAACTGCTGCTGGCGCGCTGCCTCGAGGCCGCGGCGGATACCGATCCCGCAAGCGGTCAGCCCCGACTGGCGGGGCTGCGCGTGGCACAACCGGGTGAGTTCACCGAGCGTGCGTTTCTCAACGACAAGATCGATCTCGCGCAGGCGGAGGCGATTGCCGACCTGATCGACGCCAGCACCGAAGCGGCCGCGCGCAGCGCCAGCCGCTCGCTGGCGGGCGACTTCTCGCGAGAAATCCATGGCCTGCGCGACGCGCTCATCCACCTGCGCATGTTGGTGGAAGCCACGCTCGATTTCCCGGAGGAGGAGATCGATTTCCTGCGCAATGCCGATGCCCAGGGGCAACTGGAACGCCTGCAGCAGCAGGTGACGGCGGTCCTGCAGCACGCGCGCCAAGGCGCGCTGCTGCGCGAGGGCATCAAGGTCGTGATTGCCGGACAGCCCAACGCCGGCAAGAGTTCCCTGCTCAACGCGTTGGCGGGTGCCGAACTGGCCATCGTCACGCCGATCGCGGGCACCACGCGGGACAAGGTGCAGCAGACCATCCAGATCGAAGGGGTGCCATTGCACGTGATCGACACCGCCGGCCTGCGCGACGGCGAGGACGAGGTGGAGCGCATCGGCATCGCACGCGCGTGGGCCGAGATCGAGGCGGCCGATGTCGTGCTGTTCCTGCACGACCTGACGCGTCTGGCCCAGCCCGAATACGACAAGGCAGACGCCGCGATTGCGCAGACGCTGCGCCAGAAGCTGCCGGCCCGGGTACCGGTGCTGGATGTCTGGAACAAATGCGACGCGGCGGCGGCACCGGTGCCGGCCGACGGGCTGGCCTTGTCGGCGCGAAACGGCACCGGCCTGGATGCCTTGCGTCGTCGGCTGCTGGAGCTCGTGGGTTGGCGGGCTGCGCCGGACGGGGTCTACATTGCACGTGAACGTCA